>JBLFXD010000350.1:0-7275 GCA_047611045.1 Planctomycetaceae bacterium
CTTTGTTGGTCATGTCCTTCAGAGCGTCTCCGAGCGGTGCGTAAATCATGCTTTTCTGCTCGTCGATCGAAAGACGAACGATCCGTTGCTCCCAGAAGCCGGCGAGCAGCCCTTGAAGATTGTCGAGCACGCTTTGTTCTTCACCAATCTCCGCGACACTTTCCGCACGTTCGATCGGTGTCGGGTCGTACGTCTTCCATTGCCCGTCGACCCACGCCTCAACCCATGCGTGTGCGTGCCTCCCTTCGACGACGAACGCGCCGGAGAAGCCGCTCAATTGCCCACCCTTGAAGCCACTGACAAGCCGCGAAGGAATGTCGACGGCTCGCAGCATCAACGCCATTGCTGTGGCTGAGTATTCGCAGTGCCCCTGTTTTCGGTTGAACAGAAAATCTTCGACAGGATCGATTGACGGGTCGACGATCTCGTTGCTCAATGAGTATTTGTATCCGCCCGAACTTTGCAGATGTAGTTCGATACGCCTGGCAATTCGAACGTCCGGCGGGTCTGATGACGTTTCGAAGGGGCTGACTGTCTCGGCGATCTGCTGAGACAGTTGCGTCAATCGATCAAGTCCAGCAGGCAGCTTTAATAGCTCGGGAAGGACGGCCTGTCGTGCTCGGTGTGCCGGTCCGCTGCGAGGTTCGTAAATATAGGGACGGTTGGAGCTCCGCCGCGGCGTTCCTGCAAAGAGCACATATTCGAGTTCGCTCCTCTTTGTTTTGTCTTCGTCGCGTCGAAAGAGAATGGATGTGACGACATCGATCGCGGGCCGAAGAAGTTTTTCATCTCCGAACTCGGTCGCAAAGACGGGGTGCATGCCGAAGAGCGTCTTGCTCGAACCTTCATGCACGATGTAGTGCTGGCGAATCAGTTGATCATTAATGCGTCTTGGGGGAATCAGTTCTGTCACGTCGTGACTTTGTTCCAGGACGTGCCATCGACCGTTCTCATAACTGCCCATCACCGACCCGCGAAACAGCGGTTCTTCGTAACCGAGATTGCGTGCAATTTCTTCGACGTCCAGAGACTCCATCGACTCGGCTTTGAAAAACCGAACCTCCAGTACACGTTCGTTGCTTTCGAGAATCTGCCCGATTTCGCCGAGCTGTACCTCGTCCGTGAACCCGGTGACCCTTCGAAAACCAGGAGAGACCCGGTCTTCAAAGTCGAACTCTTTTCCTACCCACAACCGAGGAATCAGTACAAAGAAAATCATGCCGACGAAAATTGAGAGAAGAGATGTCGTGACAACTCCCATCACAAATCGGCGATTGACCCACTCCTCGTGAGGATCCAGCTGGATCGCTCCACGGACCTCGTCGGGCTGCCCGAAGGCGTAGTTGACGTCTGCCGGTCGGCCCTTCGATGAAGGAGCTGAAACGGCGGCTGTTACCGACGCCTGGCCGGCAATTTCGAAGCCGTAGCGGGCTTGGTAAAGCGAGAAAACTGACAGCGTCCAGAGAGAGAGAAACACGTAAAAAAGCAGCATGACTCCGAAGAACGGATCGTGCGACAGGATCGCGCCGACAGCCACCTGCATGACTCCCAGAGCCATCAGCCACCAGTACTGGCGGCCATGCTTGTCCTGAAAGAGAGCAATCCAGACCAGGTAGGACAACAGGTGAGCCCCGGCCAGCAGTCGTCCTTCCGCAGCGAAGCCAGCTTCGCTGAAGCCCGCAACGAGCAACTCTGTGGCTGCCATCACAAACACGACGATCCCGAAGATGTTCGCCCAGAACGTTTTGATCCGAATCCGATGCTCGCGCTCGTTGAAAAAGTATGCCAGAATCGCCAGTGGCAAAGTCAGGCCGCTGGGAAACGAGTGCTCTTCGGCGAACGCAATCATCGCACCTGACAACGCCGTCAGCCCGTAGATACTGATCAGGAAGTACCGATTCATTCTGCGGCGACCTCCGCATTCACGGCTGACGCTGGCTGCTCATTCAACGGTGGCGTCGAGCCAGAATTCTCCAGCGTGAACCACTGAGCCAGTTCGTCAGAGTTAGCACGGATGACTTCCAGATTCGGCAGACCATCGCTTCCCAACTGACTGGAAAGGTCAGCTTCATGTGGCCGAGTCGTGACCAGCACACAGCGCACCAGTGAATTCATCGACAGCGACGCTTCCGTCACGGCCTGGGCGAGCCCATCGGCCGGTCCACCTTCTACCAGAGCAAGCGTGTCCAACAGTGACTCAACCGCCTGACCGATCGTCGTGTATCTCAAACACGTCGACTTCCGGCCGCAGATCGACAAAACCTGCTCAACGCCTCGAGTCTGCCGCAAATGATCCATACAAATCGTTGCTGTGAAGCTGACGGCGAGTTCGACTCGCTCAATGTCGGCTTCGGAAGGACGCGATGGTTGCCACAGATCGAGTAGCACAAGCAGTCCCTGATCGCGGCTCTGGTGAAATTCCTGAACCATCAACTCGTTCATTCGGGCGGAAGTTCTCCAGTGAACTTCACGGGGACTGTCACCCGGTCGGAAATTGCGGAGATGATGAAACTCGTCCTCGAACATTCCCTTCCGCGTCTGTTGCCGCTCGACCATTTCAGCGGCCAGCTGAGATTCCCGGTGCCAGCGTGAGCTGAGAATTCCTATCGGAGGATAGACGAGCATCTCGCCGTGTTCGTCGATGATGAACCCACGCTCGACCAATCCGAGAGGAAAGCGTGTCGAGACTTCCAGCGGACCGAATTGGTAGCGGCCTCGGCGATTCAGGCGAAGCTGATAGCACGCCGATCGATCGGTACGCGGCTTCACACTCGCAAACAGAACCGTTGGTTCCAGACCCATCTCGGTTGATGGCCCCAGAAATCCTCCTTCACTTGAGCGGCCCACGCGATCTCGAACGACCATCAGCCATGAAGAAAACCAGAGTTTGCGATTCTGCAGCGTGACCTCAACGGAGATCGTTTCTCCAGCCATTGCCCGAGGGGGAACGGTCCGACGAACATGATTGCGCCGCAGCAGCGAAAAGGTGACCCAGCCATTCACGATGAAAGGACCGGCCATGATCGAAAACACGAGCATCAGCATGTTCGACCGACCGATCAGCGACGCGACAAAAGCGACGATCATGATCAACAGGTACATCATGCCTTCGCGAGGAAGCATGACTCGGTTGCGGTTAAGTCGACCGACTTTTGATCCCGCACGCGCGAACCTGCCTGCGATTGACCGAATGCCCCACAGGATCAGAATGATGCCAATCAGGCGGCCAATGATCCAAACGTGGAGGCTCCATTCAGCGGCGCGCTCGGCAAGCTGGTCGGTCGTGTAGAGCATCCCCGCGCCGGCAAACAGGCTGAGAATGCCCAGCAACGGCATCGGCCGAGAGTGCGAAGAAGATTGGTTTGGTGACATGCAGAGATGCGCTGCCTGAAGTGATCGAAGTTCGGCCAGAATCGCCGAAGCTGTTGAGGATCACAACAGAATGATCGCTGAGTCGGGCTGCCGCAAGCCCGCACCCGGACAGGCAGCAGTTGTTGCAGTCGGCTCGCACCTTGCAATTGCACGACGTCTCAACAGCGAAAGCCTACTGGCCGTTCTGGCCGCCATTCTGATTGTTGTTGCCGTTTTGCGGCTGGCCCTTGCCGTTCTGATTCTTCGCCTGTTGAGGCGGCTTGGGTGCGAGCATGGCCTGAAGCTTCTTCTGCAACTCTCGCAGGTTCACACGAGTGTTGACCTGCACAACTTTAAACGAAGAATTCGGCCGAGCGGCCATGTCGAGCGACTCAATAATCTGGGCGACGTTGTTCAACAGGCCTTCGGTCGCCGAGATGATCAGGATATTCGATGTTTCGTCGACGCCGATCGACAGCAGACCCTTAAACTTGATCGGCTCTTCCTGGTCCTCTCCGTCTTCACCTCCTCCTCCATAAATATAGGTGTAACTTCGCTCGGAGGGCCGGTCCTCTTTTTTATTGCCTTTGCCTTCCTGCAGAGCTTTGTCATTTTCACTCAACAGGTCGCGATAGACTTCTTTCAAAGCGTCGGCGATCACTTTCGCTTTTGAATAGTTGATCTTGAAGATCTGAGTTTTGCGAATCGAGCGAGTCTCTGTTGACTGAGGTCTATCGTAAATCTCGATCAACTCTTCGATCATTCGCAACTGCTCGTCCGACGCGCCCTGAACGAGAATCGTGTGTGAATCCCGGTCGGAAATAATCTTCAGCGGCTTACGAGCCGACAGACGACGCGGTCCACTGTTGCTCGAAGAGCCAGAGTAATACCCAATGTACGGATTGTATCGCATGCTGCCGTTCTTGCTGTCCGACTCGTCCATGTCTTCCTTGAAGATGTCCTTCAGAATCACCTCAATCCCGTACGCCCAAGTCTGAGGATACTTCAGCTCGATGACTTTCCAGTCACGTTTCGGAGGGGCGTATTCGTCGAGCACTTCTTCGAGAAGGTCGAGCGCGGCGGGATCGTCCGATTCGACGTATATTTCTCCGTTCGGGCCGAGTCGAATCTGGATTGGCGGTGGGCCGGCGTTTGCTGGAGCCACAGATCCGGCTCCGACTGGAGCTGATCGAAGACTGCCTTCCAGTTGCTTTGCACGAATCCGCTCGACAAGTTTCCGCAACGCCTCATCCGCGACGTTCTTATCAGGTGCTGCGTTTGTATCAGCCGCAGCGTCAGCGGAAGTTGCTGGCACTGGCTCGGCGGCGGGTGGGGTAGGCACTGCGGCGGGTGGAGTTGCGTCGTCTTCTGATTCGACGACTTGTGACTGGCTCGCCGTCAGAAACAGCGGCTGCGGGTTTGGGCGAAACGGATTGACTTTCTGACGAGGCAATCGTTGAGCCGTCTTGACCGGCTTGTCGCTGACTGATTTCTGGTCGCCCTTTTGGGGAGCTGACTTAAGTGGCTCAAGCACGTCCGGCGAAAGCGGCCCGGTTGGGACGACGGTATCTTTTTCAGGTTCGACGACAGGGGGAATAATTTTCAACTCGTTCGCTCCACGTGACGGCCAGACTTTCTGCAGCCGCTCGATAAGCATCAGCGAGTCTTCAAGGTCGCCGGTTTCGAACACGCGACGACGTGATGGGTTTCCGCCGGGCCGAGGCAATTCACCGAGTTTGATGAGCAGATCCTGCACCTGCTCCAGTTCAAAAGTCGTGCCTCGCAACAACAACCGGTTGTATTCTACGTCGGCGTCGATCGTGAACTTGTCGCTGGACGCTTTGGACTGAGAAGAAGAACTCCGGGAGCTGTACGGGTTGAAGTAATAGCTGCGGCGCGAGTCATCTTTCTTTTCTTCTTCAGCGCCCATCATCAGCTTGATCGAACCGGCAACGTATTCAGCGTCGAGTTTTCGAAGCGGGATGACGTGAAACTCGCGGCTTGTGCCGTCGATCTTTTCGAGAAGCTGGCTAAGAATGAGATGATCGACTTTCGAACCGCTGACGATCACGGCCCCTCGCGTTTCGTCAGCGCGAATCTGAGTCAACGGCGACAGCCCGCCCAGTTCCCTCACCGTTTCGATGAACGCTTCCGGGTCAAAGTTTTCCAGCCGATAAACTTCGGTTCGCTGAATGGAATCAAGAATCGACTGAGAACGAAGAGACGGTTGATCAAGCAACTCGACGGCGTCCGAAATCGTGGCAATCTTGTCAGCCGGTCCGGTAACCAGCAAAACGTTTTCACGCGGCACAGCGACGATTTGGAGTTTCTGCTCCTCGGCAACTCCGCTCTTACCTTTCGTGGCCGCCTGAATCATCTTCTGAAACGCCGCCATTTGCGAAGACGACATCGGGCCGGACGCCGCCTGCTGCACTCCCAGAAGTGAGTAAAGAGGTTCGACGATGTCTTCAGCACGTACGTGTTTCAGAGGAAACTGCCAGACGCGACGTTCGTTGCCGTCGCCAGACTGCTCTTCGGTAAGAATGTCGCGAATCTCGCGCAGGTTGATGACCGAGTCGATCGCTTCGAGCCGGTTTGTCTTGGCCAGCGGAAGGAGCTTGCCATTCGGGCTGAGCATCGGCTTGAGTTCTTCGGCGGCCTGTGCGGCGACAAGCGCCGTCAACGTGAACGAGACCTTTACAAACTCATAGTCGTCACGTTGGTCGAGTTCGCTGGCGGTTACTCTTGGGACCATCGCCGGGTTGAGCTTGTCGATCTTTTCGACGGTCATCAGCTCGTCGCGAATGATGATCGTGAATCCGCGTGCGAGCAAATGGCGATTGATAATGTTGCGAGCTTCTTCAACGGTGTACTCACGGTGAGTCGAAAGGTTGAGGAAACCACCCGGCAATTCCTGCCAGTCCAGGCTCTTGCCCGAAACCTTCTTCAACCAGCGGATGACGTCCGGCCAGGGTTGCCCCTGAAAGTTCAGCTTGAGCATTCCGGCCGCGTTCGGAGTGACATTCAACTCTTCCGGGTTTGCTGGAGATTCCGGTTCCGTCGGCCTCGTGACGACATCCGGTTTCTTAGCACCCTCGGCCTCTTTCTTGCCGTCTTTCGATCCGTCTTTCTTGTCGTCTGGCTTCGGCTTGCTCGATGACGGTTTGGACGGAGGCGAACTCGGAGGCGTTGGCCGACTTGTCGCACTTGGAACGCTCCGTGACCGAATCACCTGTGGCTGTCCCGGAGCCGCAGAGAACTGAGCCTCTGCCGGAAGCACATCGACAAGCATTGCCGACAGAGCGAGTAACCCAAACGCCAGGCAGGTTCGCCGTCGTGTGTGACAGAGCCGAGCTTTTGACTCATGGGAGCCCGGAAGTGATCCGGTCGGAGTTCGGTCAACATCAAGCAGCGTATTAATTCGCATAGCTGGTCCCGCAGGCTATTGGTGATCCGCAATTCTTCCGCGCCGGCAGGCTGGTCGCTCATTATGCGGAGATCACGCAGGAATTCGCAACGACGATTGCGATTACGCACCAATTAAGAACGAGTCAATCCTGCCTGATCGAACTTTCACGACACTCGCGGCTTCGATGACGACGGTGCACTGCTCATAGACTCCGCCGCAGACGTCACGGCGTATGATACGGCAATCTTCGAACCAGTCCTGAGTCTGCTGATCGAACTGCGGGACATCGTCCAGCCGGGACTCGACCGTCCGCTTTCCGCAAACGTCATTCATGCTGACAGAGGCGCGGAAACGAACTGGCAGCAGACATTCGGAAAGATCGTCAAAGCGGGCCGGGCTGGAACTGGCCTGATGAAAATGGTGTGGATGGGGCGATGTGGGGGAGATTCGTATTGAAGAACTGCTACGCGCCCGCGTATGAGTTTTGTTTTGCACCAAACCACGCGAAGGAGCGC
>JBLFXD010000351.1:0-7269 GCA_047611045.1 Planctomycetaceae bacterium
TCGCGGCCTGGCCTTGTCGATCAAAGAACCACCAGCCCGCTGCGTAGAAGAGAAATTGGCCTCGCATCGCGTTATTGTGGTCTGCTGTTTTAATTCACGTTGAGCACCGAACCTGATCGCCCTCTTCTTGACTGCCGGTGAATTTTCGGATTGCCGGGCTTCGAAGACTAAACGCTGGGAGAAACTGTGATGATGCGTTCTGTATTCGCTCACGGAGTTGCCGTACTAATTCTGTTCGCCTGGTTCGCCGCGCCATCAGCCTTGTTTGCACAGGCAACAACCGACGACGTTTCAAATCCGGAAATCCCAAACGCTGAGGAATCAGTCGACACAGAGTCAAATCCGGAGATCCCGAATGCTGACGAATCGCAACCGGGAGTGCTGGCTGGACATTCGTCGCACGGGGAAGCGTTTAACGAAGGGCCTCGGCAGAAGGCCTACCTGATGGAGGGCACCGGCAAGGTCGAATTCGACGTTACGACGACGAGTCCGGAAGCGGCGGATTTTGTGCGGCAGGGAATGGGTCAGCTGTACGGCTACTGGTATCTGGAAGCCGAGCGGTCGTTTCGGCAGGCAGCAATGCTCGACCCGGAGTGTGCAATTGCCTACTGGGGGATGGCCAGAGCCAACGATAAAAACGAGAAACGAGCGAAGGCGTTTATCGAGGAAGCGGTCAAGCGAAAAGGCAGCGCCGGCAAGCTCGAGGGGATGATGATCGACGCGTGGAGCGCTTACCTCAACAACAAGTCGAAGAAGAAGTCCGACAAAACGAAACCCTACTTCGCAGCCTTGGAGAAGATGGCGAAAGAGTTTCCAGACAACCTCGAAGCGAAGGCTGCGCGAGCGTACGCGATGTACCGATATCGTAGTGACCTCAAACTTTCGCATGACGATGCCAACGCCGCGCTGAACGAAGTCCTGGAGATCGAGCCGCTGCATCCGGTTCACCATTTCCGCATCCACCTTTGGGACGCGAAGAAATCTGCCAGTGCGTTGAACTCGGCAGCGCAGTGCGGCGCGGCCGCGCCGGGAATTGCCCACATGTGGCACATGCCGGGGCACATCTACTCTCGGGAGAAACGCTACTCGGACGCAGTCTGGCAGCAGGAAGCGTCTGCGCGAGTCGACCATGCTCACATGATGCGCGACCGTGTCTTGCCCGATCAGATTCACAACTTCGCTCATAACAACGAGTGGCTGATTCGAAACATGGGTCACACCGGCCGGTGGCGCGACGCGGTTGACCTCGCCATGAACATGACCGAGTTGCCAAGGCATCCGAAATACAACACGTTCGACAAGAAAGGCAGCGCGTACTACGGGCGTCTGCGATTGTTCGATGAACTGTTTCGGTACGAGCAGTGGGAGCTTCTGGCCAGTCTATCCAGGCAGCCGTACCTCGAAGAAACCGACGTCGACAAAGAACAACTGAAACGATTGCGGTTCCTCGGCATCGCGACGGCTCGTCTCGGTGAGGACAAAGAAGTGGACGATGTTCTAGCCAAGCTCGACGAACGCCTGAAGAAGGCCGAGAAAGAGCATCGGAAGAATGAAGCGGAGGCGAAGAAGAAGGCGGCCGAGCAACTGAAGAAGAAAAAGGACGAGGCTGAAAAGCGACGCCTCAAGGCCGAGAAAGATCGCATCCCGGAACCGCCGCCAAAACCAGAAGGCCCGCCTGCTAAACCGAAAGGTAAGCCTGACCCTCGAACGCCGGTTAAGCAGGCGATCGCAGCCATCAAAGGGCATCAGGCCATCGCGGCAGACAAGCTGGAAGAAGCGATCGCTCAATTGAAGAAAGCCAGCGGCGACGGGCTCGTCCTGGCAAAAGTGCAAAGCAAAGCCGGAAAGACCAAAGATGCCGACAAGACGTTGGAGTCGTACTTGAAGACTCGCGACAAACGCGTTCAGCCACTCGCGGGTAAGATCGAAATTCTCTGGCAGACCGATAAAAAGGGCGACGCCCGGAAAACGTTCGACGAGTTGCGTGAAATCTCCGGCGACATCCAGTTCGGCTCGCCAGTCTTCGACCGGTTGACTCCGATTGCCAAAGAACTGGGTTACCCGGAAGACTGGCGAATCCAGAAGGATCGACCCGATGACTTCGGCGAACGTCCGGAGCTCGATTCACTGGGACCGTTCCGCTGGCAACCGATGCCGGCTACCAATTGGGCACTCAACAAAACCGACGGAAAATCGATTTCGCTGGCAAGCTATCAGGGTAAGCCGGTTGTCGTGATCTTTTATCTCGGCTTCGGCTGCCTGCATTGCGCTGAGCAGTTACAGAAATTCGCACCGGCAGCGGAGAAATATGCTGACGCCGGCATCGAGATTATCGGCATCAGCACGGACTCGCAGAAGGACCTCAAGCAGTCGATCGACAACTACAAAGGTGGAATGCCGTTTCCGCTCGTCTCAGACGAGAAGCTGGACGTCTTCAAATCATGGCGAGCGTTCGATGATTTCGAACAGGCGCCGCTGCATGGCACATTCCTGATCGACGGAGACGGCCTCGTCCGCTGGCAGGACATCGGTCATGAACCGTTCATGGATCCGGAATTCCTGTTGAAGGAATCAAAACGCCTGCTTGCTCAGGACGGCAAAGCAACACGGCAGATTTTGAACGTCGAGCAGAAGCTGGCGACGTCCGAGCAATAGAAATTGTAGGCTGGAACAAGCTCCGCGCAGTTCCGGCAGGATCCAAGCACTCGTTGCCGGAACTGCGCGGAGCTTGTTCCAGCCTACGAAGAAACTACTGCTTCTTCGGCTTTGGATAGTTGAAAGCGTTGACGGCAGAGTTTCCGGCGAGCACTGCCTTGACGTCATCGCAAACCGCAGCGACTACGCGTTCCTGGGCCTCGTTGGTGAACGCTCCGATGTGGGGGGTCAGGATGACGTTGGCGAGTTTTGCAAGTTCGTTGTCTTCGGGAGGCTCCTGCGAGCGGACATCCAATGCCGCTCCGGCAATTTGTTTCTTGTTTAATGCTTGAAGCAGTCCAGCCTCGTCGACGACTTCGCCGCGAGAGGCGTTAATGAACCAGGCGGACGACTTCATTTTTTGAAAGGCGTCACTCGAAAAACAGTTCCGTGTTTCTGGTGTCAGCGGAACATGCACCGAAACAAAATCGGATTGCGTCAGCAGGTCATCCAGCGACGTTAGTCGGGCGTTGAGATCGGCGACGAAGGGCGACGTTGGATCGATGAATTCGTCGTGAGCGATGATCGTCATCCCGAATGCTCGGGCTCGCTCAGCAACCAGTCGACCGATTCGACCCAGGCCGACAATGCCAAGTGTCTTTCCGGAGAGTTCGCCGCCGACAAACTGCATCCGATTCCACCCGCCGCTGCGAGTGTGCAGCCAGGCCGAGGGAATTCGGCGGACGGCAGTCAGCATGAATCCGAGAACCAGCTCGGCGACAGAAACCGCATTCTCACTTGGTGTGTAGCTGACGACGATTCCCGACTCGCTGGCGGCATCGGTATCGATGTTGTCCAGGCCTGCGCCGGCTCGACCAATGATCTGCAGGTTTGGGGCGGCGGCGATCAACTCTCGCGTCACCTTCGTCTGATTTCGAACGATGATCGCGCGGGCGGCTTGAAGTTGCTCGGCCAGTTGATCGACGTCCTGCCAAAGATCCGGTTCGAAGGCGACGTCGTGAGTTTCCCGAAGGCGCGTCATTGCTTCGCCGGTGATGTTTTCGGAAACGAGGATTTCTGACATTCTGGGATCCGTTATTCGTCGAATGTTGATTTGTTGCGGAGGACGTGGTGGTAGTGTTGGGCGAAGCGGTGAGCTTCGTCGCGGACGTATTGCAGAAGTCTCAGGCCGAATGAGTGGCGGCTGAGAATTTTTGGTTCGGAAATTCCTGGCAGGAAGACTTCTTCCTCGCGTTTGGCCAGGCCGAGTGTAAACGGAGGATCAATACCGAGTGCCCGCATGGCGTCCATGGCCGCGTTGAGCTGCCCTTTGCCGCCGTCGATGAGGAGCAAATCCGGGAACGGTTCGCCGTCCTGCTTAAGCCGGCGGAAGCGGCGGGAAATGACTTCGTGAATCGAGGCGAAGTCGTCGACACCGGCTACGGTTCGAATCTTGAACCGTTTGTACCCGTGCTTGAACGGGAGTCCGTCGATGAATTGAACGAGGCTTGCGACGGTTTCTCCGCCCTGCAGATGGGCGATGTCGACGCCCTCGATCCGGCGCGGTGGGTGTGGCAGTTTGAACGTTCGCCTCAATCCTTCAACGCCTTTCTTGGGGTCGATGTAAAAAACTTCTGGCTGAACGTCCTGATCAAGAGTGCCGCTGAGATTCAGCGCTTCGAGCGCTTTGATCTCGTCGCGAATTCTGGCGGCGCGTTCGAACTTCAACTCGCTCGACGCGAACTCCATTTCCGCTCGTAGCTCTTTGAACAGGCGATCCTTCTTCCCGTCGAGAAACATGCGGAGGCGGCGGATGTCGCGTTTGTAGTCTTCCTTGCTGATCCGCAGGTTGCACGGTGCCGTGCACTGGTTGATGCTCGCCAGGAGGCACGGTCGGAACCATCGCCATTTTTCGTCGCCGTCTTCGATGTCGAGGGTGCAGTTTCGAAATCGGAAGATCTTCTGCAGGACGGAGATAGTGCCTCTTAATTTTTTCGCGCTGGTGAACGGGCCATAAAGTTTGACGCCTTTGGTTTCCGGCTTGCGCGTGAACTCGATTGTCGGGAAATCTTCGTGCGTCGAGATCTGCAGATACGGGAACGTTTTGTCGTCTTTGAGCTCCGAATTGAAACGCGGCTGGATGTCTTTAATCAGTCGAGCTTCCAGCAGCAGCGCGTCGACTTCGCTGTCGGTCGGGATGAAGTCGATGTCGGCGATCTCGGGGATCAGATCGACGGTTCGACGATCCGTAGCGGCCGCGGCCGTGAAGTAACTGCTCGCGCGGCTTCGAAGATTGACCGCTTTGCCGACATAGATGACTCGGTCGAGAGAGTCTTTCATCAGGTAGACGCCGGGCGTCGTCGGAAATTTGCGGACCTTCTCGTGCGGCGGACGTTTCTCGGAGGTCGCTTCCTCGTTCGACGAGAGAAAGGCAGCGTCGACGTCGTCAGATGCCTTATCATCCGGCACGGTGTTGCCGAGAAGGGTGTCGTCGGGAATCGGAACGTCGTCGTTTGTCATGACTGAATGAGGAACTGTTCTGTGAAATCGATCGGACTTGTGGGACTGGGTCTGTTGGGATCGGCACTGGCCGACCGGCTGCTTTCCAAAGGCTGGTCTGTTTCGGGGTTCGACGTTGATGCTGAACGGTGCGACGCCTTGTCTCACTCGGGCGGAGTCGCGTTGTCTGGTCTTTCGGACGTCGCCGCGTTCGACGTCATCCTGTTGAGCCTGCCGACGTCGCAAGTTGTCGCAGAGGTTGTGTCTTCCATAGAGGGCGAGCTGCGAGCGGGACAAACGATAGTCGATACGACGACTGGAAACCCCGCCGACGTAGAATCGGTGGCGGAGGTTCTGGCTGATATCGGCGTCGATTATCTGGACGCAACGATGGGCGGGTCGAGCCAACAGGCTCGCGACGGCGATGCCGTGATTATGTGCGGCGGACCGGTCGACGCTTTCGAGCGGTGTGGTGGCCTGTTCGACGATCTCGCGAAGCGGACGTTTCATCTCGGACCGGCGGGCAGCGGCTCGCGGATGAAGCTGGCGGTGAACCTGGTTCTCGGACTCAACCGCGCGGCGCTTGCGGAAGGGCTGGCTTACGCCGAATCGATCGGGCTGGATCCGGCGGCAACTCTGGAAGTGCTGAAAGCCGGTCCGGCCGCATCAGCAGTCATGGTCACGAAGGGCCAGAAAATGCTCGACGGAAACTTCGAGCCGCAGGCAAGGCTCGCTCAGCACCTGAAAGATGTTCGAGTCATTCTGGAGACTGGTTCTGCGGCTGGATCGAAACTGCCAATGTCTGGTGTCCATCGAACTCTGCTTGAAGACCTGGCTGAAGCCGGAATGGGCGACCTGGACAACAGCGCCGTCATCGAGGCGTTCCGAGCCGCAGAATGAGCGTATGCGCGGCGAGAATCCGTCTTCATCCTCGTCCGCTGCGACGCACTCTGCACTCCCTGAAACGAAGCACTGCCTGTCGCGAAAGCCTCAGGCGATCGTCGCAGCCTCGCTCTAACCTGTTTCTCATCCGATGCTTGCCGTGACTGACGTCTGCAATGAAAGCCTCGCCGAAATTCAGCCTTTCCGAGCGTTTAATCGGCGAAGCAGGAACTTGACTCAGCAGATTCGGTCTAACCGGCGCTTCCAGATTTCGCGCCATAAGCCACGCGTCCTGCGCGTTGTGATCCGGTCTGGATCAGGTGATCCATGCCTGACGATCCTGTTGATACTCGTGAATTCGGGAAGATGGAAAGGCTGCGCAGATGTTCCGCCCAATGACTGACAATGCTCAAGAAGACAGATCCAAACATTGCGGGGAGGCAAAGTCTTGTTTGACTTTGGATTCGCTTCGTTCTGATAATGGCTCGATTCGGCCAGATCGTCGCCGAAAGTCTTTTTGTGGATTGAAGTTGGACGGATTCTTTGGTGCGATGCCGTGGTCGCTTCGCGCTAATACTGGGCTGGTTGATGCTTTGTGGTCTGGAGCGATGTTTCCCAAAGCCGCTGATCAGACAGATTTACCCGTCATTGCCGATCTGTGTGTTCAGCCACGTTTTCGATTTCGAAAATGTCGGGCGCCGCGAATCCACTTTGCGCAACCGGTATGTTGCAGAAGCTTTGTGTCATCCGTTTTTACAAGCACTGATTGGAACAGCCATTCGAGCTGTCGAAGTTCCGCCGCACTTCGATACGAATCGAAAGTCTGCATCTAATGAGGCCATCAGACCGGGTTACCTCAGACACATTTGAGAGTCTGTTGATTCGGTCGTTTGAGTTTGCTGTTGAGGAAACGTCGTCATGCTGTTGAGTTCATGGCTGAAGAGAATCAGCGATCGGATTCGGAGCCGCCGGTATCAACCGGATCGGAAACCGAAGAAGCCGGATCGCTTCACACAGCTTGGTCTAACGCGACTGGAAGACCGCGTCGTGCTGACGGCGAGCGCTGTATTTTCAGGCTTCAACGATCTGTTGGTAGTCGACGTCGATCAGGAAGACGTGACGATCTCTACCAATGGTGGAAGGATCACGGTTACCGGCAGTGTCACGGGAGCACTGGGAACCTTCACTGCTGTCAACGTACAACAGATCATCGTTAACGATACGAATGCAGGAGTTGGATCTGGAGCGGTCGAT
>JBLFXD010000352.1:0-7261 GCA_047611045.1 Planctomycetaceae bacterium
TGGCAATGTCGCGCTGGACGGTTCCACAATTCAGTTTCGAAACTGCGCGTATGACATTTACCTGAGCCGTTGCGTCAGCGATATCTCTGGTCTGGCGATTGTGACAGGGCAGCGTCCTTTGACTCTGGTTGGAGGGACGGCCGCGATTCGCGACGTTCGGATTCAAGAGTCGAAGAGCTACGGGATCTACACGGCAAACATGGAACAGCTTGCGGTGAAAGGTTGTCGTTTTGATCAGACAGGAAGCTGGGCACTGTACGCGCATGGCAAAAATCTAAGTGTCACAAGTTCGAAGTTCACAGGTTCACGGCACGGTCTCTACGTTAGAGAAACGACGGGCACCAAAAGCCCGATACTTAGCGATCTCGTATTCAGCAAGTGTTCGGGGACGGGACTTCAGGTCGCCTCAAGTACGGTCAACCTGTCGAAAGGATCGAATATTCGCGTCGACGATTGTGGATACGGGATCTACCTCGCGAACTGCACGTCGAAGCTCAGCGGTCTGACTCTGGCCTCGTCGAATATCCCCCTCTACGTGAACGGTGGAACGTGTGAAGCGGACGGCGTCACCATCACGAAAGCTGGTACGTACGGACTTCTTGCTTACAAGATACTTGAGTTCTCCGGGAAGAATCTGAGTTGCTCAGGTGCCAGGAGCTGGGGCTTTTACGGCTATGGCCAGAACTTTTCGCTGTCTGATTCGACGGTGTCGTCGTGCGGCCACGGTGTCTACATCGATGGGCAGGGATCGAAGCGTTCGATCCCGCTATCCAACGTGGCGGTCCAGGATAATTCGGGATACGGCCTGTACGTGAAGAATGCCTCATTCAACGTCGTGCCGAAGTCAACGTTGAAGATTCTGAGGAACCGAGGCGCCGGTCTTTATCTCACGGGGCAGGACATCGATCTGAACGCTGACTCGGGGATTGAAGTTTCCGACAACGGAATCGGCATCTACGCAAGTCGTGCGAATGTGACGATGTCCGGGTTCACGCTGAAGGACAACGGCTACGGAATCCTTCAGTACTACGGAAACCTGGATTGCCGCGATTCAGTGATCAGCGGTGGGAGATACGGAATCTATCAGGTCCACAGTCAGAAATGTCTGCTCGATCAGACGACGGTCTCCGGGACCTCGAGTTGGGGCGTGGTCGTCAGCAACTCACAGGCGAAGAAGCAGACGGTGTCACTGATGGATTCAAAGATCTTGAAGTGCGGCGGCGGAATCAACGCGAACATGCTGAATGATGCGAGTCTGAATGTGTCAGGAGCGACGATTGCGGACAATCGCAGCCACGGGATCTACTCGTGGCGAGCGAAGAGCACTTTGACAAAGACAACCGTCGCACGAAATCGAGGTTACGGCGTCCTTCACTATGACGGAGCCATTGACGTTTCGGATTCAACGATCGAAGACAGCGGCAGCTATGGATTGATGGCGTACGGATACAGCAACCCCGGCGCATCGCGAATCGTCGCGCGTCGGAACCGGCTAACGGGAAACGCGAGTGGCATCTTCGCCTACCGAGTTGACGATGCAGAAATTGTCAACAACGTGGCAGCCAACAACACGTCGTACGGCATTGCTGTCAGCGTTTCGGGAAGTGGCGAGGCCGACGTCTGGAACAACTCGATCGTCGACAATCGATACGGAGTCTGGCACCTTGCCGGCAAGGGCAGCATCCGAAACAACATCATCGCTAACGGCGATATGAAAGCGAAGGTTACCAGTGCCTACGGAATCTATCGAAGTAACGGAACGGTCGACATCGGACACAATCTCCTGTTCGGCCAGAAGACAAAGTACGTCAACGCGAAGCCTGGCATCGGTGATGTGATCAAGCCGCCGCGTTTTGTCGATCATGCCAAAGGCGACTATCGACTGGCCGCAGGGTCGCCAGCGATCAATGCGGGCACGTCTCCTGGCAAACTGACGGCAGTCGATATTCAAGGATTGTCACGCCCCATGTTCGACGCGTTCGAGATCGGAGCCTTCGAGTATCCGAAGAAGTCCGGCTCGGTGCGGATTCTCGACTGGGGAGAAATGGCCGCGCCGCCAAAGTCACTGATTTTGAACGGTCAATCGTCCCTGAAATCTTTGTTGCGATAATCGTCGTCCAGTCTCACCGCACAAACCAGAAACCCCAATGTCTGCTATGCAAGGCGGTCGACGAAATGATGGTCCAGCTCGCGCCAGGTGTGGATTCTCGCTGCTGGAATTACTGGCCGTGACAACAATCATTGGAATCGTCGCGTCAGTCGTCCTTCCGAGAATCGGCGAATCCGCCAGTCACGCCAAAGGCGAAGTCTGTCTGGAATACAAAGCGCAGCTCAACGTAGCTGCAGAGAAGTTCTTCCTCGCGAACGGTAGATTGCCGAAGGTCGTCAACCAGCTGCACGGCGAAGAATACTACGGCTCAGAAGTGCCGGCCTGTCCCGTTGACGGAAGCGCTTACCGGCTGAATCCAATCACTGGCAGAGTCATCGGCCACAATCACTGAGTGCTCGCGGTGGCGCTTAACAAAAGCCACTGCAATACTTGGGAGCAGCAGAGCAGAAATCTGGAGAACCCGTCGGAGTAGGCTGACTGGTCGATGTGGTGAATCTTTCACTGGGCCTTCGTGACGATCCAGGTGAGCAGGCCTTTGGCCAGGTGCATGCGGTTCTCGGCTTGTTGGAAGACGATGCTGTTGGGGCTTTCCATGGCGTCGTCGGTGACTTCGAGGCCTCGTTTGGCAGGGAGGTCGTGCATGAAGCGGCAGCCTGACGGGGCTTCCGCGAGGAGTGCGGCGGTGACCTGGAAGTCGGCGAAGTCTTTCTTGCGTTTCTCTTCTTCCTCTTCCTGACCCATGCTGGCCCAGACGTCGGTGTAGACGATGTTGGCGTCTTTGACGGCGGCCACTGGATCGTTGGTTTGAGTGAACTGCGAATCCGGGCATCTTTCGTTGAGCTGAGCCAGAAACGCGTCGGACAGTTCGTAACCGGCAGGGCAGGCGAGCGTCATAGGCAGGCCGAGCATCGACGTCAGCAGTGCCAGTGACGCGCTGACATTATTGCCATCGCCCACGAAGACGAGCTTTTCGTCGGTCAAGGATCCGAATGATTCCCGGATGGTGAACAGGTCGGTCAGTGCCTGGCAGGGGTGATACTCGTCGGAGAGTCCGTTGATGACCGGGCAGGATGACCATTCGCAGAAGTCTGTGATCAGTTGCTGCGAGAAGGTTCGCAACACGACGACGTCTGAATATCCGCTGATGACTCGCGCGATGTCGGGCAACGATTCCCGCCCGTAGAGTCCGGCGTCTTTGCCGGAGAAGAATGATGCGGAACCACCCAGGTGGGTCATCGCAGCTTCGAAGCTGAGCCGTGTTCGCAGCGACGGTTTTTCGAAGACCAGAGTGGCGACGTGATTCTTCAGCGGGGTTTCGGGAGTTCCCGCCGCGTGCTTTTCCTTGAGAGCCTCAGCGGTCTCAAGGATGTCCATCACGTCGTCGGTTGTCAGGTCGAATAGTGAGGTGAGGTGTTTCATGGGAGTATTTCAGTCTTACTGATTTATTCTGTTTTCAGAATCAATGTCGAAGCGATGCCGAGCGGCAATGTGGCAGAACGCGGATGCGACTGCCTCTGATTCCTGGCTGGCGATTTTCAGCGCGTCAGGGAGTGACAGAGTCAGCTGGCTTCGCTGGCCATTTCGCGGAGGACATCGGCGATGATGTTGAAACCTTCGTCAACTTCTTCAGCGGAAATATTGACTGCGGGCAGAAGTCGAATGACGGTGCCCTGAGTCGCGTTGATGAGAAGTCCCTTCTCCATACATTTGCCGACGGCTGGCGTTGAAGGAATCGTCAACTCGACGCCGATCATCATGCCACGCGTTCGGATCTCCGAGATGATCGGCAACTCTTCGGCCAGCGTGGCGAAGTGGCTTCGGAATCGCTCAGACATTGCCTCGACGTTGTCGAGCAGATTTTCCTCTTCGATGGTCTGAACGGTGGCGATGCCGGCGGCCATCGCGAGCGGGTTTCCGCCGAACGTCGAAGCGTGCATGCCTGGTCGCAGGTCAGGGGCAAGCTCGTTGGTCGTGATGACGGCTCCGCAGGCGACTCCCGAAGCGATGCCTTTGGCCATGGTCAGAATATCGGGCTGGACGCCCCACTGCTGATAGCCGAACCAGGTTCCCGTTCGAGCCATGCAGGTCTGTACTTCGTCGAAGATCAGCAGGCAGTTGTTTTCGTCGGCGATTCTTCGCAAGCCTGCCAGGTAGTCGTCGGCCGGAATCTGAACGCCACCTTCGCCCTGGATCGGCTCGATCATGATGGCGGCGGTTTCGTGGTCGATCAGGTCCTCGACAGCTTGAAGGTCTCCGGTGGGAGCGTATTTGAAGCCGGCGACGAGCGGCCCGACCCCTTCGTGAAACTTCGGCTGTGCGGTCGCGGCTGTGGTGGCGAGGGTTCGTCCGTGGAAACCGTTCTCAAAGGTGATGACTTTGTATCGGCCTTCTTTCATGCCGTGCAGTCGGGCGAGTTTGAGTGCGCCTTCGTTGGCTTCGGCTCCGCTGTTGCAGAAGAAGGCCTTGCCGAAGCTTCGCGTGCAGAGCATTTCGGCGAAGTCGCCCTGAGGTTCCATGTACCAGGTGTTTGGCATGTGGACGAGTTTGGCGGCCTGGTCCTGGATAGCCTGGGTGACTCGCGGCGGGCAATGACCAAGGATGTTGCAGCCCCACCCGGGGAACAGATCGAGGTAACGCTTGCCTTCGGCGTCCCAGCAGTGTTGGCCTTCCCCTCGGACCAGACTGATCGGATACCGGGTGTAGTTCGGAATGACGTACTTATCGAACTGAGCGATTCTGTCCTCACTGGACATCGTGGCGGCTGAATCCATTGTCGTAATCTTTCAAAGTGTGATGATCTGGCGTCTGGCTGCGTCGCCTGTGATGAGTCGCGGAAAGACTGTCAGACAGTATTTGAGCGTGGTGGTTCGGAACGTTCAGGCAACGATTTCCGTTCCGATACCCATGTTGGAGTAGATTTCCAGGAGGAGTGAGTGCTGACGGCGGCCGTCGACGATGTGAAGTTTTCCGACGCCGGCTTCGAGTGCTTCCAGTGCGGCTTCGATCTTTGGGATCATGCCGGCTGAGATTGTTCCATCGGCGATGAGGTTTCTTGCTTCGGGTACCTCGATGTGTGAGATCAGCGAATCGGGATTGTCTTTGTCGCGGAGCAGTCCGGGCACGTCGCTGACAAAGACGAGCTTTTCGGCCTTGAGCAATCGAGCGACTGCCGCGGCGGCGGTGTCGCCGTTGACGTTGAGCAGTTGCCCGTTTCGATCGACGGCGATGCATGGAATGATGGGGATTTTTCCCGCGCTGGTGATTGCGTCGAGAAACTCGCGGTTGATGTCCGTGACGTGGCCGACCAGTCCCAAGTCGATTTCTTCGCCCGAGTCCGATGTCAGCGAGAGTTGTTCGGCAATCAGGACGTTCTTACCGGTGGCAAAACTCAGCCCGACGGCGGTGGCACCTTGACTGGCAACTTCGTCGATCAACCTCGTGCAGATGTCACGGGCCAGAACGTTGGCGGCGATCTCAAGCGTCTTCTGGTCGGTGTAGCGTCGGCCTTGAACCCAGCGAGGTTCGATGCCGGCCTCTTCCATCGCCTGACTGATTTCTTTCCCGCCGCCGTGAATGACGACCGGACGCATGCCGACTGTTTCCAGAAAGATGACGTCGGTCAGAAAAGACTTCACCGCTTCGGGATTCTCAAGCGCGCTGCCGCCCAGCTTGATGATGATGTATCGGTCTCGAAATTGTCGGATCCAGGCGAGTGCTTCGATCAGCACGCCGGCCTTCCGAGTCGCTTCGTCCACGGGAGCATTCCTCGAAAAATCGGGAAAAACGAGCGATTCTAGGCCTCAGCTTCGCAGTGTCAATTCCCGTGGCCAGTTAACATGGCCCGACGCTGTATGTGCCTGCGGGGGCGCCGTAAACTCGGCAATTCAGCTACGGAACGTCAAGAATGAGTCGATCTCTGTTGAGATGACGGCAAAGATTCCGTTGGAACGTTGGTAGCAGACCTTGAACGGGGCGTCTGCTCGCTGTCTACATCGTTTGAAAGTGTGAGGGGCATGTTCGCAGTTCAGCCAGGAACTTTTGGGTTCGGCATTGCTGGATGCACTCTCGCATTCGCTGCGGTGTTTGTGCTGGCGCGGACGATTCGGAACACGCTGTACTCTCAGGACGAAGAGCAGGGCGACGAGTGGCGCTACGATGTCAACCGGATCAACGAACTTCGCCGGCTCAGTCCGTTATACCGCATTTTCTATCCACTGATCGCCGGCCTGGCAGTTCTTAACCGAGGGATGTTTCGTGGCTCGCTGCCGGAGATCGGCCGGGAATTACAGGCTGCGGGGTACACTCGGTTCTGGACGCCCGACGAATATCTGGCGAGGCTCCAGACGATCGCTCTGCTGCTGATGCCGGTTTTTATTTACGTCTGCGTCGAGATCATGGGCACGCCGGGAGTGATCTCGGCGCTCGCCATCACGGGGCTGACCGCTTACTGGCTGCGACGGCGGCTGGCATCGCAAGCCCACTATCGGCTCTTTCAGATTAAGAAGAAGATGCCGTTCCTGCTCGACCTGGTGACTCTGTTAATGGAGGCGGGATCCACTTTCATCAATGCGATGGCTGAGGCCGTGCGAGAGTTTCATGACCAGCCAGTCGGAGTTGAATTCGGACGAGTGCTCGCCGAGATTCGCATGGGCAAGAGTCGGACGATGGCTCTTGAGGCCATGCGCGAACGGCTGAGCGACGACGAGGTGACTGCGATTGTCGGTTCGATCATCCAGGGCGAGAACCTGGGGACTCCGCTGGCAACGGTGTTTCGAACTCAGGCCGACGTCTTGCGAATTAAGAGGACTCAGCGAGCCGAAACGATCGCTGGAGAAGCTGGCGTCAAGATGTTGCTGCCAGGAATTTTGATCATGGCATCGACCGTGATCATCATCCTCGGCCCGTTCCTGTTGAGCTTCATCTATCAGGAATACATGTTCTGATTTGCTTTGCTGCACTTCCGAAACAAGCGCCCCACCCGTGTTGATGCCAGCAATGTTGCGTCAACCGGCAGAGTTTCGTTGAGCCGCAACGGTTCGCTGTTTGTGTCGACCGGCTCGATCTCGGCGAATCGGGAGACGATTGCCTCGAAGTACTGATGCCGTGATTCGCTTCCGGTATAGATTGTCCTTTCGGCTGTTGTTGAGCGGG
>JBLFXD010000353.1:0-7258 GCA_047611045.1 Planctomycetaceae bacterium
CATGGGGACGGCAGCGGAGCTGCCTTCCATCTGGAACTGCCACTGAACGACGCAACACAACGTGCTGCCGAAGCCGCTCGGTTGGGCGAGGTTGACCAGGTTCGAGACACGTCTGATATTGTTGCCGAGCAGGAGGCTTGAAAATGTCTGAGCCGCCAACTGTTTTCGTAATTGATGACGACGGTCCCGCGCGGGACTCGGTCTGCCAGCTTGTCCGCTCGATGGGGATTCGAGCTTTGGCGTTCGAGTCGGCCGAAGAGTTCCTCAAAGGTTTCGATCCTGATTGTGCCGGATGTGTCATCACTGACGTCCGCATGCCGGGACTGAGCGGCGTGGAGTTGCAGGATGTACTTCTTAAACAGTCCATTAAGATTCCTGTGATTGTTCTCACGGGGTACGCATCGACGGCTTTGACTGTTCGAGCAATGAAGAACGGTGCGGTGACATTGCTGGACAAGCCCTACCAGGACAACGACCTGTGGGATGCGGTGCGCAGCGCGTTGACTCGGGATGCGGCGTTTCGCCAGCAGAGTATTCGAGTTCGCGAATTCCGAGAGCGGCTGGATCGACTGACGGAGAAGGAAATCTGCGTCCTCAACCTGATTCTCAAAGGGCGACCAAACAAGCTCATGGCGGCGGCACTGATGGTCAGTGAGCGAACTGTCGAAAATCGCCGACGTGAAATATTCCGCAAGACCGAAACGAATTCTGTCGCAGAACTTGTGCGTCTGGCGATCGAAGCCGGCTGGGACGAGGTGACCGATGTCCGCTTCACAGAGGATGCTGACGGAGAATCTGCCTGAGTTTCCGAACTTGGCTTGCCGCAGATTCTGTCTCGCCGGTTGCCATAACATCGTTTGAAGGTGTTCGGCTGTTTGCGGGACAGTCCTGGAACCTCGGCGTTGCACATGTCGATTGTGGAGAACCGCACGTCTCGTTCGGGAATCCGCTGCCGCATGCGCGTGCCAGATACGTGTGACTTCGTCAGAATCGAAGTATCGCCAACCGATAATGAAGGTGCCGATAAGGGCTCGAAGCGGGCCGCCGTTTTGTAGTGTCCAGTGACTCCTTTGGCTGTCGCTGGACACCCGCCGAATTCTTAGAGCGAGAAATTTGTGGAGACTTTGAACCAATCACCGCAGAGCGCGTCGCACGATCGTGTCACTGGCTGCGTTCATGTTGTGGATGATGAGGCTTTTGTACGCGAGTCCGTCCAACTGCTCGCGGCATCCCTTGATCTCCCGTGCGTGGTCTACAAATCGGCAGAGGAGTTTGCGGCGACATTTCGACCGGACGGTCCGGGTTGTCTTGTTGTCGACCTGTTTCTTACTGGTCGAAATGGTTTCAGTCTGCTGCGTGATTTTTCTGATCCACAGTTCCTGATTCCGGGGATCGCGATCAGCGGCAACGCGGATGCAAAGCTGGCGTTGCGAGCCATTCAGGAAGGTGCCGTGACGTTCCTGAGTAAAGATTGTGACCAGCAGGAGCTCGGGCAGGCGATTCTGATGTGCCTGCGGCTCGCCAACGAAGCGACCAGCGTTGTGGACAAGCAACGTCCGCTGAACGATGGCCTCGAACTGCTTTCTGATTCAGAGAAGGTCGTGCTTGACCATCTGATTCAGGGAAGTCCGAACCGGGTGATCGCTAGCACGTTGGGAGTCAGCGAACGGACGCTGGAGCGTCGACGGGCTTCGCTGCTCAGCAAACTCAACGCCCGGTCAGCAGCCGAAGCTGCTCACATGGTCGGTCTCTACCAACGCGACGAAGTCCTGCGGCCACGATGGCCAGTTCCCGCCGAACTGCTGGCGGGTGTCCTGTCTGACGGCACTGAGCCTCCTCGCTTACGTTGAACCTTCGACGCAGATGACTGCTGGGGCATTCTCGGTTGAGTGCCTGTCGCTCCTCGAAGTTGCTCTCGAGGGGAAGCACACTTCTTGCGGAGGCAAGTTGCGAAGAGCGCGCCGGCTTTAGATCTCTGACGGCGCATCCAGCGCGTCCTGTCTGATCGTCATTGTCGAACGGCGCGTCAGCGTCCGCATGAACGGCATAACGTGTGGGAACGCGATTGACGTGGCAAAGGTCCCGAGCGATTCCTCGTAAACCAATTGCGAGCCGTCCGCCTGTTGGAACGCGACCTAGATTGCTGATGAGGGGGGCTCCGGGCCTGCTCACAAGCATTTGTGCGGTCATGCAGAAATTCTCTCTGTCGTGACAAATCGCCTCGAACGAAACGACGTGCCATGTCTTCGACTGGAACATTCGAAACGAATCGTGCCGACGCAGCAGTTGGTTCTTCGGGACAGACGTCTCGGAATCCCGCGAAGAAGCTGCGCATCTGCCATGTCAGCATGTGTCTGCTGACCGGCGGTCTCGAGAGACTGCTGGTTGAGTTTGGCAAGAATCGAGACGGCGAACGATTCGAGACAAGCTTCGTCGCTCTTGACGGAATGGGGGTTCCCGCCGAGGAATTGCGAGCGCAAGGCCATCATGTCGAGTGCGTCGCCGACGCGGTTACCGGCAAGCTCGCTCGACTTCGACGTCTCACGCACATCTTTCGCGATGGCCAGTTCGACGTCGTTCATACACACAACACGCTCGCTCACTTCTATGGAGCGTTTGCCGCTCGACTGGCTGGCGTCCCGACCGTCGTGAACACTCAACATGGTCGCGGCTGCGGAAAGAGTTGGAAGGCACGACTGCAGTTCAGGATGGCGAATCGGTGCACCGATCGTGTGGTCGGAGTTTCCGAAGATGCCGCTGAACTTTGCCGTCAGGACGATGCTCGCTCTGCCGATCGAACCGTCGCACTGTGGAACGGCGTCGACCTCGACCGATTTGAATACCGCGGCCCATCAACTCAGCCAGTGGCGATCAGTGTGGCGAGGCTTTCTCCTGAAAAGGACTTTGCGACGCTGCTCCGAGCGACGTGGATTCTCATCAAAGATCGTCCCGACTTCCGCTTGAAGATCGTCGGTGACGGAGCGGAACGGCAGAAGCTGGACCAGTTGGCTGAGGAACTCAACCTGAATGATCACGTGGAGTTCCTCGGCGAACGCAGCGACGTGTCCAAACTTCTTCCGCAGGCGGGCTTCTTTGTCTCTTCGTCTCGGACGGAAGGGATTTCGCTGACGTTGCTCGAAGCGATGGCGGTGGGGCTGCCTGTGGTCACGACTCGAGTTGGTGGCAATCCGGAAATTGTCCTCGAAGGCAAAACCGGGCGACTGGTTGCTCCGAACAGTCCTGAAGAGCTGGCTCTGGCGATGCGAGATTTGTTGAAGGATCAGGAAGGCTGGCCGGTGTACGGAGAGCTGGCCCGGCAGCGCGTCGAGCAGCATTTCAACGTGCGAAACATGGTCCGGCAGTACGAAGACTTGTATCGCGAACTGCTCGGAACTCGTGCGGATGGCTCCTGAAGAATTCCGCTCAACTCATGAAAACGCACTCTTTGACTAATCGGTATTATGACTGATCAAAGGATAAAAGTAGGACTCGTTGGCTGCGGTCAGATCGCGGATGCGCATCTGCAGCAGATTCGTCGCATACCGTGGGCAGATCCCGTGGCGGTTTGTGATCTGGAACCGTTGCTCGCGCGGCAGGCGGCTGAGCGGTTTGAGATCCGGGGTCAGTTCAGCAGTCTTGAGGAGATGCTTGAGCAGTCGCAGCCGGACGTCGTCCACATCACGACGCCGGTCGAGTCTCACCGTCCGCTGGCAATGCAACTGCTGGAATCTGGCGTTCACGTTTACGTCGAGAAGCCGTTCACGGTCGACGTTGATGAAGCCCAAAACGTTCTTGACTGCGCGCGACACAACGATCGACTTGTCTGCCTTGGACACGATCAACTGTTTGATCCGGCGTGGCTGGAGTGTCGCGAAAGGATCGACGCTGGCGAAATCGGCGATGTTCAACACGTCGAGTCGGTGCTTGGGTATCCGTTGCATGGGCCGTTCGGAGCGCAGGTCATCGCGGATTCTGATCACTGGGTGCGGCGTCTGCCCGGCGGACTATTTCAGAACACGATCTCTCACCCTTTGTACCGGATCACTGAATTGCTGCCGGACTCCGAACCCGAGTTGCAGGCCACCTGGTTCAGCCGGTCCAGCCACATTCCGTTTCCGACCGAGCTGAGTGTGCATCTTCGAGGTGAAAGTGTCACGGGCAGTCTGCTCTTCACAAGTTCGACAAAGCCGTGCCATCGCCTGACTCGGATCTATGGAACGGCCGGCAGCCTCGAAGTCGACTTGAATTCGCAGCTCATTCGCGCGGACACCGTTGGTCGTTATCCAGGGGCTTTTGCGAAGATCGAAGAACCCTGGCGACGCGTTCGGGAGTCGACGGCCAATCTTGCTCGAAACATGCACCGCTTCTGGAAAGGCGAACTGCACTATTTCGAGGGGATGAAGCGAACGTTTCTCAAGTTCTACGAAGCGGTTCGCGACGGTGCAGAAAGTCCGATCGGTTATGACGAGATGATCCGAGTGACGCAGATCATGGATCGCATCTTTGATGAGTGCCGGCGGGGCGACGCCGAACGGGCTGAGCAGAAACGACACCGGCGGCGCACGCAGAGTGACGTTTCCGAAGAGACGATGGCCGGGTCCAAAGTGTGAAGCGGCTGAGATGGGACCCGAGTCGAAACTGACCAGTTGATTCGAAACACGAATGATTCTGAGTGATGAGAAACAAAAAAGGGGTAACAGAGCCATGCAGGTCTTACTTACCGGAGCGACGGGATTCCTGGGACGCCGTGTCCTGCGTGAACTCGTTGACGAAGGCTGCGCGGTCCGGTGCGCGGTCCGGCCGGGAAGTGACGTTCGGTCGCTCCGAGAGTTTGTCGGCTCACGCCGTTGGAACTGCACAGAAACCTTCAACGGTCAACTATCGCGCACAGACCATTGCAGAGAGCTGGTTCGAGGTTGTGACGTGGTTTACCACGCTGCCGCCGCGCTCAGTGGGTCGGCCAGCAATCTTGTGGTTAGTTCAGTCGTCCCAACTCGGAACCTGATGAATGCTGCTTCCGAAGAAGACGTCAGACGGTTTGTTCTGGTGAGCTCGTTGGGAGTTTACGGGTCGCAGAAGTTGAAGCGCAACGAACTGCTCGACGAGGAGTGCCCGGTTGATCCGGCAGGCCATCTGCGAGACCCCTACACATACAGCAAGATTCTTCAGGAAGAAATCGCCTGGAAGATTTCCCAGGAGCAAGAGTTACCGCTTGTGGTTGTGCGGCCCGGAGTCATCTTCGGCGACGAACGTGGCGCACTCAGTCATCGAGTCGGGCTGCAACTTGGTGGGCTGATGCTGCGAATGGGCGGTCGGCAACGCGTCCCGTTTACCTATGTCGAAAACTGCGCGGAAGCCGTGAAAATGGCCGGGCTGAACGGGGGGATCGACGGTCAGATTTTCAACGTCGTTGACGACGATCTTCCGACTGGTCGGCAGGTTCTTCGCAGGTACCGCAAGGCTGGGCGAAAACTACGAGTCGTTGGTATTCCGCAGTTTGCGACGAACTGGCTGGCTCGATTCAACGAATGGTACAGCGAGAAAACTGAGCAGCAGATTCCACCGGTGCTGACTCGATACCGGGTTCAGGCGATGTGGAAGCCGCTGCAATATTCAAATGATCGAGCGAAGCAGCAGCTTGGCTGGCACCCGTCGACATCGTTCGATGAAGCCTTTGAACGAACGATGGCTTTTGGTGCTTAAGGATTTTTCATGAAGACACTATTCCTCAGCTCGGTCTATCCGAATCCGGCATCGTCGGTGCGTGGAACATTCAATCGAATGCTCTGTCACGCGCTGAACGAAACGGGAGAGGTACGTGTCGTCGCGCCGTTGCCGTGGCCTGAGGTTGTGCAGGGGATGGCGAAGCGCGTTTTCAGCCGTCCAGCACGCGTGAACGCGGAGTGTGCCGTTCCGGCGGCGGCGGCGGTTGATGGCGACAGGATTCCCGTCGATCGTCCGGTCTTTTTATACCCACCGAAAATCATGCGGCATCATTACGGGCGATTCATGTGGTCGTCGGTGCGGAAGGCTGTTGAGCGTGCGACCACTGATTTTCAACCGGACTGGGTCGTCAGCTACTGGGCACACCCGGATGGCGATGCGGGTTTACGTGCCGCTCGTACTTTGGGAGCGAAGTCGGCTGTCATCATCGGTGGATCGGACGTTCTGCTTCTGACCAGGGACTCAAAACGCTGCGAGCAGATCAAGCGGGTTGTTCGGGAAAGCGATGTTGTACTTTCGGTGTGCGACGGGTTGAAACAAAGAGCGATTGAACTCGGCGTTGCACCGGACCGGGTTCACACGCTTTATCAGGGCATCGATCCTCAGGTTTTCTGTCAGGACGACCGAGTGTCGGCACGCAAGCGGCTCGATCTTTCTGTCGCTGATCCAGCATTTGTCTGGGTTGGTCGAATGGTTGGCGTCAAGCGGCTGGACGTCCTGGTTGATGCTTTTGAGGCTGTCGTCAAACAACGTTCGGATGCGAAACTTTATTTGCTCGGTGAAGGCGCCTCTGAGCAGTCGATTCGAGAACTGGTCGATCAACGTGGCCTTGGAAATTCGATCGTCTTCGTCGGGCCGGTCCAGCAAAGCGAACTTCCGAACTGGTATCGCGCTGCCGATGCGACGGTTCTTTCCAGTGAATCGGAAGGGCTGCCGAATGTCCTGCGTGAGTCGCTCGCCTGCGGCACACCCTGGGTATCGACAAACGTTGGAAGCGTTCAGGAAATTGCCGCCGCAGATCACTCGATCATAGTTCCCGTGGGAGATTCGGCGGGACTGGCCGCCGGGATTCTGCAGAGTCTGGAGCCGCTTTACAAAGCCGGAGCAGCGGCGTATCGCGCACGAACGTGGAGCGACACGGCGGCGGACCTTCAGCGAATTATGTCTGGCGAGAATCACGTCGATCCTGGCCGGTCAGTCGTTGACACGGAACACGAATGTCAGCTTCAGGAGGTGAGTTCATGAATGTCATGCCTGATGGAACACCGATTCGTCGCGTGCTGGTTGTCGCGTACGTTTTCCCGCCCGCTGGCGGAGCTGGCGTGCAACGTGTTACGAAGTTTGTGAAGTACCTGCCGGAGTTCGGTTGGGATTGCTCGGTGCTGACCGTCGCCAATCCGTCGGTGCCGGTGTTTGACGAAACGCTGGCGAAGGACGTTCCGGAATCAACAGTCGTTCGATTGGCCAAAACACTTGAGCCGGGTTACGCGTTGAAGAACGCCGTCTCGGCCGGAAGCGGCGGGGCGAGTTCTAC
>JBLFXD010000354.1:0-7252 GCA_047611045.1 Planctomycetaceae bacterium
GGCTACAAAGCTCTCATTCTCATTCATTTCGACTGAAACACCTTGCTGGCCACAATCAATTCGACCAGCGTCGCCATTCGGTCTCCACGGTCGCGGAGAGTCGGAGCAAGTGAGTCGGCCGCTTCGAGGTCAGCCAGCGTCAATGATCGGCCGAGTGCGTACGCCATCACTTTACGCAACAACGTCCGTCGAAAGGTATCCTTTCTGGTTCGCAGCAATTCCGACTGCAACTGTTTCATGCCGTTCACTTCCACGCCGCCCGGTAGCTCGGCGTGCGATTCTACCGGGTGCTGTGTGCGTCGACGGCGCAACTCGGCACCAGTTCCGTCCCGCTGCCAGTTACCGATTGCGTCATATTCTTCAAAGGCCAACCCCCACGGGTCGATCTTGCGATGACAACCCATGCAGGCTGTTGACTCGCGATGAACGGCCAGTGCCTGAGGAATCGTCAGGCCGCGCACCTTCGGGTCTTCTCGATCCAGTTCCGGGACATTCGGAGGCGGTGGCGGAGGCCGCTCGTCCAACAGATTTCGGAGCAGCCACATCCCACGTTTGATGGGGTGCCCGTCATGCCCGTCAGACGTCCCCGTGAGCACGCTGGCATGTGTGAGCACGCCGCCTCGATGATGCGACTCGTCAAGGCTCACGCGGCGAAACTGCGGCCCGCTCACGCCAGCGATGCCGTAATGCTCGGCCAGCACTTCGTTGACGTGGGTAAAGTCCGAGTCGAGGATTTGAAAGAGAGTCTCGTCACTTCGGAGCACTTCGCCGAAGAAGTGCAGAGACTCCATCCGCATTGCTGCCGAGAGTTCTTCACTGAAATTCGGATACTGCCCGCGATCCACTGTCACACGCTGGAGCCGATCCAGTTCGAGCCACTGTTCGGTGAATTGCTCAATGAACTCCCAGGCACGCGGATCATTGATCATGCGGCGTGTCTGTGCTGACAGGACGTCCGGGTTCCGCAGTTGCGACGTTTCGGCCAGCTTAATGAGCGACTCGTCGGGCATGCTGCTCCAAAGGAAGTACGACAGCCGGGCCGCGAGCTCGTAATCGTCCAACTGCTGTCTTCCGCCCGACGTCGCGCGGCTGGCAACCAGCCCCAGAAACTGCGGAGAGCTGAGCACTACGCTGAGCGTGTCTCTCAGGCTGGCTTCCAGCGAGTCCGTGTTCTTTCGCGTCTCGCTCCAGTACCGCATGAGCCGATCAAGTTCATTGCTCACCAGCGGTCGCCGATAAGCTCTCGTGGTGAATCGGTTGATCACCTCGCGGACGTACTCGGGTTCGGCCAGGCCGCGATCATTCGGAAAGAGGATGTTGGTGTGCGACGCTGGCGGCCACGTTTCGAGGAACGGTGTCTCCAGCTCGATCCACTCGATTTTGAGCCGCGGCGGATGCGCGTCGTCTTTGATCGGTCGGGCCGAGTTCCAGACCGCCAGGATCGCCGCGTTCCGATCACTGGGCGGGCTGATGTTTGGGATCGGCATCGTCTCCATTCGCACGCGCACTTCGTAGGTGCGAAAGTCAGCGTGATCGATCACCCGCGGGTCGCCCACCGTTGTCAGCTCGACGCCGTGCAGATTGGTGCAACCAAACGCCACGGTGAGTAACGCGGCTCGCGCAGTCGCCTCGTTGCTTTCCGGCGAGTCGACACCCTCCGCCGTATCGACTCGGGCAGCTCTAACGCGGACCAGCGCCTCTCCAGTTCGAAACGCCTCGTGAAAGCCGACTGCAAAGCAATGCTCGGGCAGTTTGACGGCGGCTTCTGAAAATCGACGAATGGAAGACGGCGGCAGTGTTCCGTCGGCTTCCTTCTTCTCGTCGGACTTGTTCCAGATGCGGAATGCCTGCCGCCCGTCCTTTTCGTATTCGAACGATGCCCCAACTCCATCCTCAGGCTTAGAAAGCGAGCTGACTTCGAGGCTGTTTGGTTGCTCGCCGCGTTTCAACCGATACCGATGCACGACCGGCGGCGGGCCAATGACAATGGCTTTGCCCAAAGCTTCGTCGGCGATCTGCAGGTACATCTCGTACTGCAGCGGCGACATCCGCAGCATCTCGCCGTTGTTGCGAAAGCCGTCGAGCGTCCGTCCGTCTTCCGGCAGTCGGCTGCCGAATCCAATCTCCAGTCCGAGGAGATCCTGCATCGACCGTTCGTATTCACGACGAGTCAGCCGGCGAAAGTGAGTGGTTGGATTCCCCGCCAGTGCCGCGCGCCGTCTCTCCTGGACGAGCCATTCCGTGAGCATGTCGCGGTCTTCCATCGCGAGCGGCGGTTCGGTCTCAGGCGGCATGTCCCCAAAGTTGAGCCGGTCAAGTACCTCTCGCCACTGGTCTCCATCGTTTCCACCAACAAGATCCGGATTCAGCTTGTCGAGCCGCAAGTCCCCCTTCGACTTCGCAGAGCCGTGACAACCATGGCAGTGTTTCTTGAAGATCGGAGCAACGCGCGAGAACGCGATCGGTTCGTCCGCAACGACGGGGAATTCGCAACAGGCCATCAGGAAATAACAGACCAGGCCCAAAGTCCACTGTTGGGTCTTCAAGCCCCTGAACCGACTCGTTACTGCCGAGTGACTTCTCAGAGAATCCGGAGTTGCCATATGAATGCCTGGTATCCCATGCTCGTGATCTGTTTCTTCGCGTTCCCGGCATCGTGCTGGCCAAAGACGGCATTGCAGAACGCGGCGGCTGGATGAACCCCCGACCCGAATGCCTGGTAAGATTGTCTGCCGCGTCATTCGGTGTCGCCTGGGAAGCAGGTTGGCAAGCCAGGAATTCTATCCGTCGCGATGTGAACGCCGAAAGCTACTGACCATTTCAGTCGAACGGGCGCAATAGGCGGCATGCAACAGAACGCCGGATATCATCCGCCGGTCGGAACAGAGGTAACTCCCCTCGACAGGAGTGCCGTGTTCAGCCCATAGCCACCATACGACGTTCCGCCTGTGATGCCGTATGACATTCAAAATGAATCGAACTCGAAGGAGATTTCCGCGTGCCTGCATTTCATCATCTGACTACCCGTTTTCTAATAGCCGGACTTGGCCTGCTGATTCTGACGACGGGAACGATTTCGGCAGAAACGGAGGGCGAGTCTCAGTCAGCGAACAGTGCGAAACTGGCTGCACCAATTTCCGAAGGCGAACGCGTCTTCACTTGCGGACACAGTTTTCATGTCTGGGTCCCGGGAATCGTCACTGACTTATGCAGGCTGGCGGAAATTCCAGGTCACAAACAGCTGGGCATTTCATCGATCGGCGGGTCACGCACCATTCAGCATTGGGACATTCCTGACGAGAAGAACACCGCGAAGACGGCGCTCAAAACTGGCAAAGTCAATGTGCTGACACTGTCGCCGATCTTCCTGCCCGACGCGGGTATCGAGAACTTCGTCACGCTGGCGCTGGAGCACAACAAGGACATCCGCGTGATCGTTCAGCCCATCTGGCTGCGGTGGGACATTTATGAGCCGACCACCAAACGGCCCGCCAAAGTTGATCACAACGACATCAACGGCGAAGAACTGCGTCAGCGGCACTCCGAGCACTTCCGGAAGATGGACGAGCACATCCGCGAACTCAACAAAAAGTACGGCCGAACGGTGATGTATATTGCCCCGGCCCCTCAGGCATTGATCGCGCTCCGCGAAAAGATCATCGCTGGCAAAGTTCCCGGCCTGAAGACTCAAGAGGATCTCTTTACGGACGCACTCGGCCACGGCACAGCGCCGCTCAAAGCTCTGGTCGCCTACGTCAACTACGCCACGATTTATCGACGCAGTCCAGTCGGCCTGCCAGTGCCGGCAATCCTGAAACAAGCCAAACTTGGCAACAATGAGGAGAAGCTCAATCGCCTGCTTCAGGAACTGGCCTGGGACGCGGTCGTTCAGCATCCACTCAGCGGGTTGAAACCTTAAACCAGTGTCGTCTTCGCTCCGCGAAAGAAACGAAAAATACCAGCACGACGCGCAAGCGAGTGAATTGTCAGACGGACTTCATCCGCTCGCCCTCCGTGCTGGTATCATTTCACAGCGTCTCCGCGCAAGGCGACACACACAATCCGACTCTTCGCGTCAGGAACGACTACCCGATGACATCACTCTCGTACCGGTATCGAAGCCTCTTGTTAGCAGTTCCCATCCTGATTTTGACTGTGGGAGCGAGATTTCTGACCGCAGCGGAACCCAGTGAAGCCGCGCGATTGCGGCCACCTGCACCCTGGGGCATCAGTTCGTCTGCCAGTTCGTTTCGGAATCATGAAGAGTGGTTTCCGAAAATGGTCGAGGCCGGTGTTTCCACCGTCCGCATGTTTCCGGAATGGCGAGGCTTCGAACCGAAGAGCGGAACATGGAACTGGGCCGACGGCGATCGGCTGGTGAAATCGGCGGCCGAGTATCAACTGGAGATCAACGGCATCCTGATGGGCTCGCCGCACGGTACCAAAGCAGTTCACGCCTTTCCGATGGACAACCTGGACGACTGGTCCGAGTACGTGTCGACGGTTGTGGGGCGTTACAAGAACCACGTTCGCTACTGGGAAGTGTGGAACGAGGGCAACGGTGGCTTCAACGATGGCCACCACACCACAAAGGACTACGCACACCTGGCAGTCGCGACCTACGAAGCCGCAAAGAAGGCTGATCCACAGGCAAAGGTGGGACTGACCGTTGCAAGCTTCGACGCGCCTTATCTGCACCAGACAATCCGCGCGATGTCAGAAGCGGGCAAGCCGAACAGCTTCGACTATCTCTGCATCCACCCCTACGAGATCGCCGACGGCCTGGAAGACATGGACGGCGAGGTTCCGTTTCTGTGGATGAGTCATTCGTTGCGTGGAATGTTGCAGGAAGCTGCGCCGCAACGTGCCAATGCCGAAATATGGATTACCGAAGTTGGCAATCGGATTGGGTCGCGAGAAGGGCGATCAGTCACTGAACAGGACGCCGCTCGGGCTCTCATCAAAATGTACACGATGGCGATTGCGCAGGGCATCACCTGCACGCAATGGTTCGAGGCTCAGGATCCGGTGGGCGAAGATCAGCGCTTTGGACTGCTCAATCGCGAGGGCAAGCCTCGGGTGACCTACGAGCAACTGGCAACGCTGACGAAGCTGCTCGGCCCCTCACCTCAGTATCAAGGATGGCTGGCGTTGGGGCCGGAGAAGCGTGGGTACGGGTTCGTGTTTGCAGGTCCGACAGATGCCGTGATGGTGGCGTGGGTACCCGTCCTCCGAGATTCAAGCTATCCCGGTTCGAACTGGAGGACGCTCAAATTCTCAGGGGATGTGCGAGTCACTCAACTGCACAATGCAAAGACGCAGCTGGTGTCTGCTGGTCAGCCCGTGTCGATCGCCGACGCACCGACGTGCATCGCTGGCCTTCCTGCCGAACTTGTTCGAGAAGCTCGCGCGAATGCCGACCACAACTTTCCGTGGGGCGGAGATTACTCGTCGAAGACGTCCGTCAGCTTCCAGGCGGGGCTGCCGGATCAACTTGACGGTGTCATCCCTCGCGGCCGTTCGAGCTATCCGACCGTCACGTTCTCAGACGGTTTGTCGGGGCTGGTCGTGCAGGGCGACATCAACCATCCGATTTCGTTCTACGCGCATCCGTCGTTCGCGAGTTTCCAGACCCGAGACTACTACGTCCGCGCAACCGTCCGGCGAATTGCGAGCGGCAATGTCGGCATGAACCTGCGTTACGAAGTCGCCGACAGCCAGGGTCGGTCCCCGTACACGAACGTCGGCCAATGGTTCGGCGTGTCGCAGCAGGGCACATGGCAGACTCACACGTGGCACTGCAAAGACGCGTGCTTCTCGAAGATGTGGGGTTACGACTTCGTCATCAGCCCCGAACAGTCAGTCCCTTTCGCCATCGGCAAGATCGAAGTCAGCACCAAGCCCTTCAAATGATTTCGATGAGAAATTCTGTCGCTGCCTATCCCCAGATTCCTTTCAGTTCTTCCGGGCCTGCGACTCCCAGTGGGAATTCGTGGCTGTGGGGATGGTCGGCAATGCCCGCGAATTGCCTCAGAGCCTGGTGAATATGCTCAGGACGTATTCGGATCCCCTTGTCTTTATCGTCGATCAGTGATGCGGGATTGAGAGGAACGGCGAACTGCTTCTCGTCGGTCGTTCCGATGACTCGATCGCCCTTGATGCCGGGGCCGAGGAACATCGTCGAGCCGATGGACCAGTGGTCCTTCCCGTCGCCTTTGTTGTAGGTCGGTGTGCGGCCCATTTCGCTCTGCACGACGACGACCAGCTTCTCGCGAATCTGCAGTTCTTCAGCGCGGTGCAGCACGTAGGCGATGCCTTCCAGAAGCTCGGGGATCAGCTTCATTTGATCCCGGTCGTTGTTGGCGTGGCTGTCGAACTGGCCGATCGACAGATTTGCGGAGACACCGACTCCGGCTTTGAATGAAGCCAGTGCGATTTCTGCCTGCTGGGCGAGCCGTTGTTTCGGGATGGATTTCGGAATGTGAGGCGTCACTCGGGCCAGCGCCTTGGAATTGATCTGCGCCGCGTAGAGCATGTTTTCCGCCCGATCGCGACGCGGCAGCAGCGGTTGCGTTGCTCGGTCGGCGCGTCGTTCACCGAGTGCCTGTTCGATGCGGGACAGGGCGAATTCATCGTGATAGGGCGATCGCTCGTTGCCCTCGATGGAATCCGCGTTGGCGATCCGTTTCAGTGACGGCAGGTACGGGACTCGCGACATCGCGACCAGATTGCCCGTCGCCGAGTAGTTGCCAAACGTCAGAAACGAAAGCGGGCAGGCTGGTCCCTGACAGGATGCAACCAACGCGGCAAACGTCGGATACGCCAGACTGTCGAGCTTGCCCGTCGCCATATATCGCGAACACGGCGAGTGGTTGTTGACCGAATAGTCCAGACCGTTGAACACAAGTAGCTCGTCGCCGAACTCTGAGTAGAAGTCCTCATTGCTGAGGCCGCCCTCGATATGTTTTGCGGTGGGAGCAAACCGGTGAGCGCCGTGTGTGAGGATGTCGCCTTCTTCGTAAAGCCGGTTGATCCCGCCGACGCCCTTCGGGTCCATCAGGTAAGTGGTGTCCCAGCCGCCGGACGCGTTGAACACGATGTAGTACGGCCCGTCGTACGCGGGCAGTTCGCGGCTGTTGTCGGCCTGCTCGTCAGCGTGCGCCGTGTCCTGAAACCGCATCGGCGTCGCCAGTCCCAGCCCGGCACCCGCGCACCATTTCAGAAAGTCGCGACGCATTGAATGGTCTTTACT
>JBLFXD010000355.1:0-7245 GCA_047611045.1 Planctomycetaceae bacterium
CATTTTCGAATTCCGTTCGCGCGACGGACTGAAATGGACTCGCGGAAATGAACCCGTCCTGCAGCCACGAGCCGGAGCGAACAGCGTCGTCTATCCGTTCGTGATTCGCGAAGGCAACTCGTGGTACATGTGGCACGGTTGTCATCTCGACGGCGGCACGTTCGAACTCTTCTGCGCGAAGTCGGCTGACGGCACAAAATGGGACGTCGACCACACTCGCCCGGCGTTCCCCGCCGCCGAAGGCAAAGAACGATTCGACAGCCGCTACACATCGACCCCGTGCATCGTTCATCTGGGCGACCGGCTGCTGATGTATTACTCCGCGCGAGACTGGCAGCGTGAATACGTCGACGAGGAAGGCCGGACTCGCCGCGATGGCGCTTCGGTTTATGCCAGCATCGGCGTCGCCGAGTTAAAGCTGAAATAAGTGAGGCAACGTCACTCTCCGGACCAACGTCACTCTCCGGACCGACGTCTCAATCCTGATCGCCGCCTTCGATCAGGTCACCAAATTCTTCTCGGAGTCGGGCCAGAACGCGGCAGCGGGAGACGCGGACCGTGCCAGGTTTCATGTTGAGTTCCTCGGCGACGTCTGCAGCCGGGCGCCCCTCGACGGCGACTTTCCAGAAGGCGTTCCAGGTGCGGTCTTCGAAGTTCTGCTGGATCAGCTCTAACGCTCGGCGAAACAGAACGCGGCGTTCTTCCGAAAGTGCGGCCTCGCAGTTTTCGTCCGCTACTTCGTTGCCTACGGAACCGGTATGGGGATCTTCGAGCTGGTTGAATCGGAATTGAGCGTCGGTACCGCCGGCGGCGTCGGGCTCTTTGCCTTTCTTCCGAAACGAATCCGCGACTTTGCTTCGGGCGACGGTCCGCAGCCAGCCTCGAAACGTGCTGTTCGGTCCGTCGTCTCGGAACCGTTCGATGTTCGTCGCGACGGCCTGAAAGACTTCCTGTGCGACATCCGGAAGGTCCTGCTCGGCAAGCCCGTTCTGCCGACACCAGTAGCAGACCAGCGGCGAATAGAGATCGACCAGTCGAGTCCACGCTTCCTCTTCGTCATTCCTCACACGCACCAGCAGACTGCGCGAGGTAGACAGGCTCGCGCGACGCTTGGGTTGACCATCTGCAGATTCGCGAGTCATCTTGACGAGACTCCCGATCGTCGACGGCGGCGATTATTCACGACAAAGATCATGCCGATTCCCGCCGGCACGGCGAAGACCGAACCCATCAAAACGAACGCGCCTCGAAGCCCGTCTTCCGTTCGAGCGATGTCCTGATCAAGCGGCCGAGCCAGAATCAACGCGCCGGCGAGGTCGCCTTCCTTCCAGTCCTTCTTTGGACTCTGCGGATGCTTTTTGTGGCAGTCGACGCAGCTATTCTTCATCAGTTGCCCTTTCGCCAGGTAGAGCCACTGCCGGTCGCCCTCTTCCCGAAACTCGTGAAGAAAGAGTTCACTTTCGCCGTTGACAGCTCTTGCCGACAGAGCCGTTAACGCCCGCTGCTCGAAGTCCGTCAGCTTCTGCGCGTCCTTTCTCCAGGGATGCTCGCTGCACAGCCGCACCAGAAGACCGCACTCCGACTCACTGATGCGAATTCCCGCGTCGATCGTAAACGTTGCCGGCAATGGGAGCGTGCCTTTCTGACTGGCATACTCGTGCGAGACATTGACGGTTCCGTTTTCGAGATTGCCCAACGCGTCACTGTAGAATCCAAAAACGATCTCCAGCATCTCGGCATCAATACGTGCTCCGTCCAGCGCCGTTTGGTGGATGAACCATTTGGTCAACGACGAAAGATGAACGAAACCGGCGGTCGATCCGATCAACAATGCAACGAACAGGCTTGTCGCCAGCGGGTATCGACAGGTCCATCGCCAGAGTCGTTCCAGACTGCCGACCGGTCGAGCGTAAACAGGCTCGCCGTTCAGATAACGTCGCAAGTCGTCGGCAAGTTCCCTGGCCGACTGATATCTTCGGCCAGGAGATTTCGCCATCGCCTTCAGGCAGACAGTTTCAAGATCGCGCGGGACTGTGTCGTCGAGTTGACGCGGCGCCCGAGGCTCATCGTCAAGCACCTGCAGAATCAGCATTCGCCGATTTCCCTGGAACGGTCGCTCGTCCGTCAGAATTTCAAACAGTACGACTCCCAGACTGTAGACGTCGGTCCGCGCGTCGACCGCGTGCGAGTCTCCTCGAGCCTGCTCCGGAGACATGTAAGCCGGCGTGCCCATGATCCGACCGTCGGAAGTCAGCGTCGCGTCACCGGTGTCTCGCCGAGCCAGTCCGAAATCCATGACATGCGGCTTGCCGTCTCGATCGATCATGATGTTCGACGGTTTGATGTCGCGATGCACGACGCCGTGCGTGTGTGCGTAGTCGAGTGCATCGGCGAGCTCAGCAACCTGCCGAGCAATCCCTCGCCAGTTGGGCGAAATCTCTCGGTCGCAATTGTCGAGCGTCTGCCCCTCGACGTATTCCGTGACGAGATAACACACGCCGTCTTCCGTCTGCCCGGATTCGTACAGAGAGACGATCGACGAGTGCGACAGCTGCGCGACGCTGCGAGCTTCTCTCAGAAACCTGGCGACATCCTCGTCCGTCGCCATCTCACCGGCTCGTTGCACCTTCAACGCGACGACACGATCCAGTTCCGTGTCGCGAGCTTTGAAAACATAACCAAACGAACCGTCACCGAGTTCCGCAAGCAGTTCGAACCGGTCGACAAATACCGGACCGTCCGCAAGTCGTCGCGCATACCGCTTGCCCGGATCCATCGAAACGCTTGATCCTGCACCACTGCGAGAAAGCGTCGCCACACCGTCGACGGCTTCAGCGACCGATGCCGGTACGGAAAAGTCGTTCTGGTTCTCAGCCGAAGTCGCACACTCGCGCAGACCCGCGACGAACTCGTCGGCGGAGTCGTCAAGCCGGCCGAGCCGAGACTCACAATCGGCGCACTCTTCAACATGCTGAGCAACCGACTCCACAATGTCGCTGCTCAACCGTCCCGAGCCGAACGCCCGCAACTCGTCGTCAGTCGGGCAGTTCGTCCGAATCATCGATCACTCTCCCGCTGGAAGTACAGTGTCGGAATCCTCAAATCCTGTAACGCGAGACCGTTACAGCAAAGCCGAAAACCAAGTAGGGTGGGCATTGCCCACCATTGACTCCACGCGTAAATGCCAACGGTCGGTGGGCAGTGCCCACCCTACGGTCTATTTTCCGAAGCCGTTTAGATTCGTAGTGTGCGTCAAGACGCACGCTACAACTCCGTCACCTCGTAACACCTCCGCAGGTCGCCCCATGAAGTTGCCTTTAAGCTTACCAGTAATGCTGATCGCTTCGCTGGTCTCGGCGCAGGATCAACCTGCAAAAACAAACCGGGCAACACGCAGCCCGTGGGAAAAGATCGAGCCGTACTTTACTCCGCCAAAAGAATGGCAAGGCAAAACCGGAACGTACTCGTCGCCGCTGAAGTTTACCGACGGAACGACAGTCAAGACGCCTGCCGATTGGAGACGTCGCCGAGCGGAGATCCTTTCCGAGTGGGAAGGTCTACTCGGAAAATGGCCGCCACTGATTACAAAGCCGAAGGTCAAGATCCTCGAATCGAAACGTCGTGAAAACTTCACGCAGCATCGAGTTCGTTTTCTTTGGACGCCGAATGAAAAAACGACCGGCTACTTGCTGATTCCCGATGGCGAAGGACCTCACCCGGCTGTCGTGACCGTGTTCTACGATCCCGAAACCGCGATCGGCATCGGCAATCCCAACCGCGATTTTGCGCTACAGTTGGCTCGGCGAGGTTTCGTCACCCTTTCAATCGGGACGACCGAAGCCAGCGCCGCTCGAACTTACGCGCTTTACTATCCGAGTATTGAAGACGCGAAGGTCGCACCGCTTTCAATGCTCGGCTGCGCGGCGGCCAACGCGTGGCACGTTCTGGCCAGTCGGCCGGAAGTCGATGCCAAACGGATCGGCATCGTCGGTCATTCTTTCGGTGGCAAGTGGGCGATGTTTGCTTCGTGCCTGTTCGACAAGTTCGCCTGCGCGGCGTGGTCTGATCCCGGAATCGTCTTCGACGAAGCTCGCGGAAGCGTCAACTATTGGGAACCCTGGTACCTCGGATATCACCCGAAGCCGTGGCGGAAGCGTGGGCTGATCACCGACGAGAACCCGGCCCGGGGCCTCTATCCCAAACTCACCGCCGCCGGCCACGACCTGCACGAGTTACACGCGCTGATGGCACCTCGCCCGTTCCTCGTTTCCGGAGGCTCCGAAGACGGCCCGCATCGTTGGGAACCGCTGAACCACTCGATCGAGATCAACCGAATCCTCGGCCACAAGAACCGAGTCGCCATGACTAACCGCCCCGATCACTCGCCGAACGATGAGTCGAACGAAGTCATCTACTCGTTCTTCGAGCATTTCCTGAAACGCGGCGAGTAACCATGTTGGAATCGTGAAGCTGTCAGTTAACGCCGATGGAGATTCGCGGTCAGACAGAATGTCATTCCGCCGCCGTCGGATTGCCCGCCCTCTTCGCTCTGAAACCAACTCATGCCCGACTGGTCGTACCAGACAGTTTTTCGTCCGATCCTGATTCGGATGCAGTTCGAGACGGCTCGCGATTTGTCGCTTGGTTCCATGGGAGGGCTCGCGAGACTTCCAGGCGGAGGGCTGGTGATCAGCCTGCTCGGGCACATGAGGCCGGACGGCCAGTTGCGTTGCAATGTTGCGGGGCTGGCCGTCAGCTCCCCAGTCGGTCTCGGAGCGGGCATCGATACCCGGAACGTCGCCATCGGGGCACTGGCGAAATTCGGATTTGGGCTGCTCGAAGTGGGACCGCTTGATCTTACCTCAGCGGATTCTTCGCAGAAGATCACACTCGACGTGCAAAGCGAAACGTTAACACGCAGCGGGACCAGTCAGGGGTGCAGAGCGACGGAGCTGAAGAACGCCGTTCGGAGGGCCGCGACTTCGCAGCCAGTTCTGCTGCAAGTCATCCTGCCGGCACGCCAGGATGAGTCAACGCGGACGGAATTGGCGTCGTTCCTGAGTGACTCCGCAAACCTGTTCGACGGTCTGACAGTTTGCGTCCCGATGGAGGAAGAGTCAGACCCCACAGTAATGGTTCGAGCCGCTCACGCATGGCTTTTGGGAATTCGTGAGGCCGGGTTCGTCGGTCCCGTATTCCATGTCTGCAATTCCAGAGCGATGGCACTTGCCGCGAGCATTCACGACGAAACACGCAATACAGACGAATTCTCGGGGCTCGTCATTAGCAGCGCAGCACGTGACAAAGATGGCCACTGTGTAACCGGCGGCGGTTGTTTCGCGGGCGTCCTGGAAACGGTCGTCGCCGTCCGGAACTCCGGCCGGGGCCTACCGATTCTGGCGACAGGCGGAGTGCACGATCCCGGCCAGGCGAAACAACTCTTCGACGCCGGCGCGGACGTCGTGTTGATCGATTCGGGGCTGGTGTTTGCGGGGCCCGGCCTGCCGAAGCGGATCAACGAAGTGCTGCTGCATGACCTCGGTCAAACGAAAAGTCCGAATGCCAGCTCGACGTCCTACCAAATCTCGCAGGAGCGATCGGGCGACGCTGAACAATCCGTGCGAGGCGTCAAGCCATCATGGTTCTGGACGCTGTTGCTGGCGGTGGCGATGTTTGGCGGCGGGACACTGGCCATGTCTATCGCGACGACGCGCGTCGTGTTGCCTTATGACGAAGACTTTATCGGCATGACGCGGGACGAACGGTGCGGCATCAACGACCGGCTGCTGCCATTTCTGACGCACGATCGAGTGACGCTGGCAGGCACAATGCTCGCCGACGGAATTCTATATCTGGCACTCTCGTTGTTCGGGATCCGTGCAGGATTTCAGTGGGCCAGGTCGACGATTCTCATTTCGTCGATGGTTGGCTTCTTCAATTTCTTCCTGTTCCTGGGTTTCGGATATTTCGATCCGTTTCACGCCTTCGTGACGGCGGTGCTGTTTCAGTTCATTCTGTTAGCCATTCATTCGAACGAACGTTTGACGATGCGCATTGCCGTTCCCGATCTGGCGAACGACCGAGCATGGCGACTCGGCCTGTGGGGACAGTTGATTTACGTCGTCCACGGTGTGGCGATTCTGGTCGGCGGTCTCGTGATCTGTTCGTTCGGTGTCACGACAGTCTTCGTGCAGGACGACCTCGACTTCATGCGGACATCCGTCGAAGCGCTGGCGACCACCAGCCCACGACTGATCCCGTTGATCGCGCACGACCGAGCCAGTTTCGGCGGCATGTTGATCTCATGCGGCGCGTGCGTCTTGCTGTGTGCGTTGTGGGGCTTTCGTCGAGGAGCGGCGTGGCTGTGGTGGGCGCTGTTGATTGCCGGCCTGCTGGCGTACGGCTCGACCATCGCCGTGCACCACGCCGTCGGCTACACAAGTTTGAAGCACCTGCTACCAGCGTACGGTGGCCTGCTCGCACTGCTGCTCGGCTCGGCGCTGTCTGCACCGTGGATGCTGGAACGGCCCGTGACTTGCGAATCTACTGATCGACCTCGATGACCACCCGAATCGGCTCACGCAGTTGCAACGCTTCACCAAACTTCCGGACGGTACATAGACCGTCGACTTTCTGCTCGATACGAGACTCGCTGCCTCGCAGAAGATCGACAAACACGGTGTCGATCCGCACGGAGTAGCTGACATCATAGATCGAGACACTCAATATCGGCTGAAGCTGCCACTCGGCCCCGACGCCGTCAAACCCACGCACTGGCTCGGTCGAGCTGTGATGGAAAAGGCTGACACGGAAGGAGCCGATCGCACGTAGTTCGTCAGACATTCACTGGACCATCGATTTCCTGGGGAGAGATTTGAGCAGCGCTGCTACCTGATGCCTGCGAGCTTAGTCTGTGGAAAGACTCTCGTCTCATCCATTTGTCTAATTCGCCAATGGCAGACTGCGCGGACGAAGGACGGCGTAGGCCATGCCTCCCGTTACCTCAGACAGCCTCTTCAGGCTTCGTCATCACCCTTGTTTTGACTTATGTCATCATCGCTGGATTCAGCCTCGACGATGTCGATTGTCGAAGCGTGTTCGGCGGAGAGTTGTCTCAGGGATTCTTCGAGCTCGAACGTGGGGAGTTCGCTGATGGCGTCGATGGCTCCTGCGGGGGCGGCGGTCAGGCGGCGAAGGTGTTTCTTTTCGAAGTCGCGATCGCTGCTGCGGAAACGGTAAAGCAGG
>JBLFXD010000356.1:0-7240 GCA_047611045.1 Planctomycetaceae bacterium
ATCATTACTCTCAAACATGGTGGCGTGCCTTTCAAAATGACTTGGAATCTTGTTGAACAACCAATTCATCCCGAAACACGCCGCCTTTTTCAACATCTACTCAAACACAACTTTCTACAGTAACTCCGGACGTTGATCGGTATGGGCTAAAGGCTCGCTATCTCAAGAAACATCTGAAGGCAGTGGCCCACTTTTACAACGCCGTAATTGAGACGCCGGACTCCAAGTGGGAGCTAATCGAACGGTACAAGAAGCGATTCAAACGCTATCGAGACTCCCTTTTCTTGTTCCTGTCTGAGAATGGCATACCGTGGAACAACAACATGGCCGAAAGGGCTATCCGTCATCTTGCGGTGCAGATGAAAATCTCGGGCTGCTTCTTCGGATCAGCCGGAGCAGCCGACTATCTTCGTCTGCTCGGGATCCGTCAGACCTGTCGCTTTCAGGATAAATCGTTCCTTCAGTTTCTATTGTCGGGTGAACTCAACGTAGATGAATTCAAATCGCGAAAGCGGCCTCGGTAAGTTTGCGAATCCATTCCAGTTTCACGGATGGCACAAGATCCGGAACCAGCGATTCAAAGTACGTCACTCGTCGCCGACGCTTTGGACCAAATGTTTCAGTTTGGCCATGACTCGGCTGCGGGCGAGGTAGACGGCTCCGACGGTCATGCCGAGTTCGGTTGCGACTTCCGGGCCGGGGCGGGACTCGACGGCGGTGAGTTCGAAGGCTTGCCAGGTTTGTTCGGAGACCTGATCGCGCACCAGGTCGGCGGCCCAGTGGAAGACTCGGCGAGCGTAGTCGGCGTCCCATCGGTTTCGTCCGGAATCGCGTCGGGTTGGGACTGCAGTGTCGCCTGGTGATCGTCTCCGCCGGAACCGTTGATTCGCCGAGCGGGGCTGGACAGCCAGTTTCTCAGCCGGTTGCGAGCGATCGTGAACAGCCAGCCGCGGAAGGAACCTCGCTGCGGATCAAACTCCCACTGCCGCATCTGCTGAGCGACCGACGTCAGCACGTCCTGAGCAATGTCGGCGGCGTCGGCATCCTGCAGACCTTTCTTCCGAGCGAAGCCGTACACCAGCGGCGCGTACAGCCCGACAAACTGCTCCCACGCCAGCCGGTCATGCGCATTGCGCAGCCGGACCAGCAGGCTGAGTCTTGTCGTCGGCGATTCACTCATGCAGCAGGCTCCGGACAGCCAGTACAGGTCAACGTGCAGATCCTTTCGCGAATTCTGAGGCCGGCTGACATTTTTTGAACGCAGAGGGCAGAGAGGCGAAAAACGCAGAGGAAAAAGGAGAGTCCTGTTTCTGTCTCTGCGAATCCTCGGCGGACTCCGCGTTCCCCTTCCATTATCTTAACCACGGATTACACGGATCGGCACGGATGGCTTCACGAGCGAGCGACGTACTCATCGACACGTCATTCCCGCGAAGAGCTTGTCCTCGCGAAGGCGGGGGCGGGAACCCAGATCAGTTCGGCCAGCGTGTACTATGCCAACTGGTTTCCCGCCTGCGCGGGAATGACGATGACGCGGCCCGATGGGTTGCTCGAAAGAGCCGTGCCGTTACTCTAATCCGCCACCCAGGACGGCTTTGACGGCACCAGTGAGAAACAGTTATGCGCGACTTTGAATACGAAGCCCCCACGGCACTCAGTACGGCGATCGAGCTGCTCGCTCAGGCCAACGGATCGGCGAAACCGCTGGCCGGCGGAACGGATCTCATCGACCACGTTCGAACCGGACGACTCGAACCAGACCTGCTGGTCGACGTCAAGAAAATCGACGAACTCAACGTGCTTGAGTTGAACGGCGACGGACTCCGAGTCGGAGCCGCCGTGCCCTGCTACAAAATCTATGGCACGCCCGAGATTTCTCAGCAGTACGCCGCTCTGACGGACAGTTGCCGCATCATCGGCGGCATCCAGATTCAGAGCCGAGCCAGCGTCGGCGGAAACCTGTGCAACTCGGGCCCGGCCGCAGATTCGACTCCGAGTCTCATCGTCCTCGGCGGCGTCTGCGTCATCGCCGGCCCGAACGGAACTCGCGACGTTCCCGCCGAAGACTTCTGCACGGCTCCCGGCAAGAACGTTCTAGAAGCCGGCGAGCTGCTTGTCGAAATCAAGTTCCCGGCCCGGGAAGCCAACAGCGGATCGCACTACCGCCGCTTCATCCCGCGAAACGAAATGGACATCGCGGTCGTCAGTGTCGGAGCGTCCGTCGTGCTCGACGAAAGCAAAGAGAACATCGTCTCGGCAAGAATCGCTCTGGGAGCCGTCGCGGCGACGCCTTTGTTCGCTCAGGCAGCCAGCGATCTTCTGGCGGGACAGCCGGCCAACGACGAGTCGATCGCCAAAGCCGCCGCCGCCGCGCAAGAGATCGCAACGCCGATCACGGACATGCGAGGCACCGCGGAATACCGAACACACCTCGTAGGCGTCTTCACCCAACGAGTGCTGAGCGCGGCAATCTCTCAAGCTCGCGGCGAAGCACTCTGCTACAAGCCGGGACACTGACTTTTCGTAGCTGCCGTCGCCAGACGGCGGGATTCCACGCTCTGGCGAGCGTAGCTACAAACTCATGAACTCCGTCAGGCAGAGCCTGACCTACTGATATCAAAACAGGCGGACTCATCATGGCGAAAAAACGAATCGTCACCACGACGATCAACGGAGACACTCACGAGTTCCTCTGCAAGCCGCAACAGACGCTGCTGGAAGCGCTCCGCGACGTGCTCGGCCTGACCGGCACGAAGGAAGGCTGCTCCAACGGTAACTGCGGAGCGTGCACCGTCCAGATGAACGGCCGCCCGGTCGACAGCTGCCTGGTGCTGGCAGTCGAAGTCGAAGGCGCCAACCTGAAGACCATCGAAGGCGTCGCCTGCGGAAACCATCTCGACGAAGTGCAGAGTGCCTTCCTTGAAGGAGCGGCGCTGCAGTGCGGCATCTGCACTCCGGGTTTCATCATGCAGACCGAATCACTGCTCGAAGAAAACGCGACACCCAGCGAAGAAGAAATCCGCTTCTACCTGTCCGGCAACCTCTGCCGCTGCACGGGCTACGACAAGATCGTCAAAGCCGTCCAGTGCGCCGCGGAGCAACGTCAGACCGCAAACGCCTGACAATTTTCTACAACCACGAAAGACACTAAATACACGAAAACAAGCGAGCCAATGACGGACATCACTTACAAGGATGAGTGTTACAGGGTCACGGGCGCATGCTTCGAGGTTTACAAGGGAAACGGTTGCGGCTTTGTTGAATCGGTCAATCAGGACTTGGACTACGCCGAAGGCGTTATACCCAATAGCCTGGGGTTAGCCACGCGGCGGCGCCACCGCAGGTAATCAATACGGAAATGCCAGTACCCTGAAAGGGTTACACCAACCGAAGTTTAATTGGAATTCGTGCTGTGGAACCCTTTCAGGGTTCAATTAATTCAAACGCGTAACCTGGGGTGGCGCCGCTGCGCGGCTGACCCCAGGCTATGTTGTGAAACGCCTTCGGCGTAACTTCCCAGTTGAGATCGAGAATTCATTTCGGACCTGTCGCTGAATGTTTTTCGTGGTTCAAAAATCGCATCTGAAACTCTGACTTTCGATAATCTGTGAGAGATATCATGGCTACTGCTGAAAAGCCCAAATACAAAGTCATCGGAACTCGACCTGTCCGTCACGACGGCGTCGATAAAGTCACCGGCCGCGCCCGATACGGCGCCGACACCGAGCTGACCGGATTGCTCTACGGGGCGATGCTTCGCAGCCCGCACGCTCACGCGAATATTAAGTCGATCGACACGACCAAGGCGGAAGCACTGCCCGGCGTGCGGGCGGTCATGACGAACGCCGATCTGCCTGAGCAGGGCGACCGAATCGTCGAACTCGGCGAAGGCGCGGTCAACATGCGGCACCTCAGTGCCAATGTGCTGGCGAAAGAAAAAGTCCTCTACAAAGGGCATGCGATCGCTGGCGTCGCCGCCGACACAATCCATATCGCTGAAGAAGCGGTCAAGCTGATCGACGTCGAGTACGAAGTTCTGCCGCCCGTGCTGGACGTCGTCAAAGCGATGGCCGATGACGCTCCGGTTCTGAACGACGATATTCGTACCGAGTCGCTGGGTTCTCATCCAGCGTCAGACGACGCATCGAAACACACCAACGTCGCCAAGCACTTCGTGTTCGAGAAGGGCGACGTCGCCAAAGGTTTCGAAGAAGCCGACATCGTCATTGAACGAGAGTTCGCCACAGCGACCGTTCACCAAGGTTACATCGAACCTCACGCATCGACCGCTCATTGGAACGCCGATGGCAAAGTCACCGTCTGGACCTGCACCCAGGGCACGTTCAGCGTTCGACACCAGACGGCCGAGCTGCTCAATATTCCGATCTCCGACGTCAAGGTCATCCCGACAGAAATCGGCGGCGGCTTTGGCGGAAAGATCTCCGTTTACCTGCCACCCGTCGCTGCTGGACTTTCCATGAAGACGGGCCGCCCGGTCAAAATCGTCATGGACCGAGCCGCCGTATTCGAAGCCACCGGCCCGACGCCGGGCTCGCACATGAAGGTCAAGATTGGAGCGACCAAAGACGGATCAATTGTCGCCGGCGAAGCATGGATCGCTTTCGAAGCGGGCGCGTACACCGGCTCGCCGATCGCACCGGGCTGCATGTGCGTTTTCTCATGCTACGACATCCCGAACGCCCGAGTCGACGGCTTCGACGTCTGTGTGAACAAGCCTCGTACCAATGCTTACCGGGCTCCTGGTTCAACTCAGGTCTGCTTCGCGACGGAAACCATCGTCGACGAAATCTGCCGCGAGATCGGCATGGAACCCGCCGAGTTTCGCCTGAAGAACGCCGCCAAAGAAGGTGTTCGTCGAGTCGATGGTCCAGTCTTCGGTCGAGTGGGCATGGAAGAAACCGTTCAGGCCATCAAAGACAGCGACCACTACCAGACACCGCTGACCGGCAAGTATCAGGGACGCGGCATCGCGACCGGCTTCTGGTTCAACTGTGGTCTGAAGTCCGCCGCCACGGCGACGGTCAATCCTGACGGGACCGTTTCGCTGGTCGAAGGTTCGACTGACATCGGCGGCTCGCGAGCGGGTCTCGCCATGCAACTCGCCGAATGTCTGGGCATCACCGCTGAAGAAGTGAAGCCGTCCGTCGTTGACACCGACAGCGTCGGCTACACCGACGTCACGGGCGGCAGCCGGGTGACCTTTGCGACGGGCATCGCGGCCATCAACGCCGGGAAAGATATTCAGCAACAAATGTGCGCGCGTGCCGCCATAATTTGGGACTGCGACGAAAGTGAAGTCCGCTTCGAAGATGGCTCTATCATCGGCTCCGGTGACAACCGCTTCACGTTCAAAGAACTCGCCGCAAAGATCAACGCGACCGGCGGACCGATCGCCGGAAGAGGCACGGCCAGCGAAGAAACTCAAGCCGGAGCGTTCGGCACTCACTGTGCCGACGTCGAAGTCGACCCTGACACCGGCAAGGTTCAGATCATCCGTTACACCGTTGCACAGGACGTCGGAACGGCCATCCACCCAAGCTACGTCGAAGGCCAACTTCAGGGCGGAGCCGTCCAGGGAATTGGCTGGGCACTTAACGAGGAATACTGGTACGACGAAGCTGGTTCGATGCGAAACGCGTCGTTCCTCGACTACCGAATCCCGACGATCTACGACGTGCCGATGATCGAAACTATCCTCGTCGAAGTCCCCGATCCGGGTCACCCTTACGGAGTCCGAGGCGTCGGCGAAGTTCCGATCTGCCCTCCGCCGGCCGCCATCGCCAACGCCATCTACGACGCGATCGGTGTCCGGATGCGAGACCTGCCGATGGCACCTCACAAGGTCTGTGCCGAAATCCTGAAGAAGTAATGGGCTGATCGCGAAAGTGGCGATTTGTGTGCCACTGGCTCCGCCAGTGCTGGCAGGTCGTTGGCGTTTGGAATTGCACTGGCAGAGCCAGTGGCACACGATGAACGGACTTGTGATCCTGCTGCGGCAATCAGCTTCGCCGTGAATCAGTGAACCAGAGATGGCCAAGTTTTACTTCTACTACTCGACGATGAACGCGGGGAAGTCAACGACTCTGCTTCAGTCGAGTTACAACTACAAAGAGCGGGGCATGAACCCGCTCGTGCTGACACCGCAACTGGATAATCGGTTTGGCGAAGGGAAGGTGGCCTCGCGCATCGGCCTCAACGCTGAAGCCGTGACGTTCACGCAGACTGACGATCTGCTTGACCTAATTTCCGAGGCCCATCAGGCGAATCCGCTTCATTGCGTACTGGTCGACGAAGCTCAGTTCCTGACCAGACGCCAGGTGCAGCAGCTCAGCGACGTCGTTGACGATCTCGGTATCCCGGTTCTCGCCTACGGTCTGAGAACCGACTTCCAGGGTAATCTCTTCGAAGGCAGTCAGAACCTGCTCGCGTGGGCCGACAGCCTGACCGAAATCAAGACGATCTGTCATTGCGGCCGCAAGGCGACGATGGTCCTACGGCTCGGTGAGGACGGCAAACCGGTCCGCGACGGAGCGCAGGTCAAGATCGGCGGCAACGAGACGTACCAGTCCGTCTGCCGCCGCCACTTCAAAGAAGGCATCGCCACACGGCAGACGAATCAGCTTCCGTTCAAGGACTGAGGTCGCGAATTCGTAGGGTGGGCACTGCCCACCAGTGAGTTAACCACTCTTTCAATTCTGGTGGGCACTGCCCACCCTACAGTAGTCGCAAAGTTGCTTCTTCATGAAGTATGTCGATCTGAGCCTCCCGCTGGAGAATGACGATGCCTGGTCACCGTGGTGGGCTCGGAATCGGGTGAAGTATCAGGGACATCGATTCGGAGCATTCGTCATCCGGTTTCTGTTCGGGGCGAGGAAGCAGCATCTCAAGACGGGGCTGGGCTGGGCAAACGAGAACATTGCGTTGTCGACGCACGGCACGACTCACATGGACGCTCCACTGGATGCTCAGGCTGAGGCCGCTCGGAAGTCGGGCCGCTCCGATGTTTTCTGGGCAGCACACTACGTTGGCGTGGAGAACGAATATTGCCACATGGAGCGGCTTGCGAATCTCGGTCAGTTGCCAGCAACGGGCTACACGATTTGCGCGTTTCCGCTTAAGGTCAATGGTGGCTCAGCCGGTCCGGCGCGAGTCGTTGCGATCATCGAAGAGGCCACCCCATGAAGCTCGTAACATTCTGCAAGGGCGATGAGCAGCGAGT
>JBLFXD010000357.1:0-7225 GCA_047611045.1 Planctomycetaceae bacterium
GCAAACACTGCAGTCCAGCGGTCCGCCTGAGCCACAAATGTTATGAAAACCAATGGCTCCACAACCTGCAGATTTCCGCGTCTTTACAAGGATTCCACTCGCGCACATAGAAAACGGTAGAGTCAGGAAACTTCAATGGTCTTCATTCGGACTCTTCGTTGGCAGAAACATTCTTAAGTTCACACAAAAATCAACATCCATTTTTCGATACCAGCACGAAGCGCAAGCGAGTGAGTTGCACACTTTTGGACCGCAGCAGATTTGGCCGAAGGCCATTCCTCACCGTAGCCTGGGGCCTCGCCCCAGGGAGTCGATAAAACAAGGCCCTTTTGGCCGAAGGCCATATTCACGTCACACAGCGATGTCAGTGAGTATGGCCTTCGGCCAATGCAATTCGTAACGAATCGGAAACCTGGGGCGATGCCCCAGGCTACGGTAAAAAGTGGCTATCAGCCACACCGGCCCTCAAAATTGTGCAACTTCAAGAAGCGCGAGTGAGTTCTGGGAATCTGAATTCACTCGCTTGCGCTTCGTGCTGGTATGAACTCTGAAAGTTGTTTCGGACGCAGTCGTCAATGGTTAAATCCGAACTCGGTCGCCTGAATCAGACTGCAGAAAATGTCTTCGTAAACCTGCCGGTCTGTTACAGCCTCTCCGACAAGCTCTCTCATTGACGCGAGTTCCTGGTCGCTCGGCTTGCGGCTGAGCGCGCGAATAAACAACTCGTCGATGATTTCTTCCGGAGATCGACCAGCCTCAATGAGTTTCGTGACGACTCGGCCGCCCTGAACCTGTCCGTCGATCGTGTTTCCAGCCAGCATGTGAAGTGTCTGAGAAAGCGTCGACTCGCTGCGAGTTTCGCAGACGCAGATTGAGCCGCGTTTCGATCGCCCGAATGTCTCGAAGAATGAATCGCCAGCGTTCGGGAGTACGGTGTCGCCGCGGGTTCTGGGATAGTGCTGAATCGCTTTTGTGCCGACCGGAAACATTCCGAAGTTTCGTCGTCCGCCGGTCGCCGTAACGATCGAATCAAGCAGCACGTCGGCTCGCAGGCGGCGCAATCGGCTGCGGGAGAACTGACGGGTGTCACCTTCGTTCGTCGAGTTCGGCTCGCTGGTCAACTGGTAGATTCGCGAATTGCAGATATCACGAACGAGCGACCTCAAATCGAATCCGGAATCTGCAAATCGCCCAGCGAGTCCATCCAGCAGCGGCTTATTCGTTGGTGGATTGCTGATCCGCATGTCGTCAATCGGCTCGACAAGACCGCGACTGAAAAAGTGAGCCCACACTCGATTGGCCATGTTCTTTGCAAAGTGCGGATTGTCCGAAGCCGCCAGCCAGGAAGCGAGAGCCTGTCTCTTGTCCGGCATTTTCTCGACGGGTGCTTCGCCGCCTAGCACTGTTGCCAGCATCGGTCGCCCATCGACCTTGTGCTTCGCCGGTCCGGCGGAGCGATCGTTGAAGATGTACATCTCGCGAGATTCAGCCCCGAGCTTGCGACGGATTCCCGTGAAGAAACTCACGAAGCCGTAGTAATCGTCCATCGTCCAACGATCGAAGGGATGATTGTGGCACTCGGCACATTGCACCTGGATGCCCAACGTTAGTTGAGAAAGATTCGCCGCGAACTCCTTCGGCTCGAACCGGACATCGTGGATCAGCATCGTGTAGAGGTTTGCCGGTCCGTTGGTCAGGTTGCTGCCGGTCGCGGAAATCTGATCGGCGACAAACTCATTGAACGGCCGGTTCGCCTGGATCTGCTCGTGAATCCACTGGTAGTAAGTCTCCGCCGCTTTGACGTCCGTCCCGGTCGGGGCGTATCCGCCGCCCATGAGTCGAACCCACTCTGCCCACAACGCCGTCCAGACGTCAGTGAACTCGTCGCTGGCGATGAGTGAGTCGATCAGTGTCGCTCGCTTGTCAGCACTCTTGTCATTGATGAATGAGTGGTACTGCTCGACCGTAGGCGGCGTGCCGGCCAGATCGAGATAGACGCGTCGCAAAAAGGTCTCGTCATCACAGAGGTCCGACGGTTGCAGTCGAAGTTTCTGGAGCCTGTCGTAAACCAGCTCGTCGATGTAGTTATTGACGGGCGGCTTCTGCCATTCCACAGTCGATTCATTCGGCAGGACAATGACTTCGGAACCGACGGTAAATCGATTGAATCTTGCGAACACGTACGTGTCGCCGCGTTTGCCTGGCGAGACGACTCCGTCGCCACTGACCGTCGCCGTGTCCGGATTGTTCGAGGCGAACAACGCCAGATTCGTGACGTTACGCGTTGAACCGTCTGAGTATCGCGCTGTCACCTCGGTCGGCGTCGCCGCTCCGTTAACGTCGAATTGAAGTCGCTCGGGTTGCAGCGTGATTTCAACCGGGACGGGTACGTCGTCGGGATCGTTCGGGGCCCCGGCTTCGATCCACTTCAGCAGAGTCTGGTAGTACGGACTGTCTTTCGAGAAACGCTTGCCGCCCGTATGTGGAACCTGGCCAGACGCCTTCTTGAGCAGCAGGCTTTCCGACGGAGCAGCGACGTTAATCCGTCGACCAATCAGCTCTTCGGTCAGGCGGAAATAGTCACCCTTCGCGTCATACCCGAAGAGCGACAGCATGAAGCCGTCTTTTCCTCGCGACGAACCATGACAGGTCCCCGCGTTACAGCCCGCGCGAAAGAAGACCGGCATGACGTCGCGACGGAAGGAAGGCGGTGACTCCGGCGGTGTGGCGGAAACAGCCTGAAACGACCACGACATCACGACCGCCGTGAAGACAAGCAGTTTTTCGATGGTTGTGTTACGTGGCATTGGCTCAATGGACTCGGTTGTTTGATTGAGGACGTGTCTAGAAAAATCTGTGTGGTCTGACAGTAAGCCGCAACCGACTTCCAACCCGACGTGTCAGCGAGATCAGTGCGACAATACTTGCTGACGTTTTGAAGTTGCACAGTTTTGAGTCGCGAAGCGACGGCAGCACATAGCTGCGGGCGTAAGCCCGCAGAAAAAAAGACAAGAGCCACAGCCGCGAAGCGGCGACAGCAATCACGTCTGCAGCCGCCGCTTCGCGGCTCACACGTTTGATTTGATTCTGATCCGTGGGCTGACGCCCACGGCTATGTGCTGTCGCCGCTTCGCGGCTGAATTCCGCAACACCAAAACTGACTCCTCGGGTTAGGAAAATGCGCACAAGTGAGTAATAAATGCGGAACCAGTACTTCGAAGGAAGAATCGGCATACCAATCATGGATCGACTCGCAGTGTTCCGCGGCCGAGACGTTGTTTGATCTCTTGCCCGTTTTCTTTGAGCGCCACCTCGCAGGAGAGTTCGCGGTACGGCCCGAGCAGAGTCTCATCGGAGACTGCGATTTCGAACTCGATCTCCGTTTGCTCTTTGTCGAACGTTGGGCGTTTTCCGACGACGCTCACACCTTTGGGCAGACCGAGTAACTCGGCCGTGGCTGTTCCTTTGAATGGACGCCGCAGCTGAACCTTCCAGACAACTCGCCCACGCGATCCTCGCCGAACCGCAGTCGGTTGTGACGCCAGCGAGATGTGGGGATCAGCGATGGTGACCGGGAAGAAGGATGTGGCGACTCGTCGGCGATCAACGCCGGTGTAATAGCCGGACACGATTCCGTCGGTCGTCGTCGCGACGAGTGAAAGCTGCGATGTACCGAGCGGCGCTCCATCGCTGGCGGTCAATGTGTAAACCGCGTCGGTTTCCTCCGGTTCGATGGTGATCGCGGGTGAGCCCGAGATTCCGCCCGGCAGCCATTCAGGTTTGAACTCGACCGCTCCATTGAAGTCACCGTGGCGTTCCACATGAATGGCGATGTCCAGCGAGCCGTTTCGAATTAGCGAAATGCGAGGCTGTACGGCTTCGATGGTGAAAGGTGCCGGCTCGGTGACTGCCAGGGCGTACCGATCGACGGCGACGTGATGCCACGCTCGGCCGCCGGAGTGACTCCAGAACGGAAACGATTCCTGACAACGACTGATGAGCGACGGCGGCGTCTTTCCCGGTTCAGACTCCGCCTGGTCAGACAAGTGAGGGCGAACCTGAACCATGATTAGTGCCGACTGAGGTCGCACTTCTTTGGAAGCGACGAACTGCGCGGGTGCCGTTGTCTGCCCGGAAGAAACAATCGGAGCGATCATCTGAACGCCGTCGGGAAGTCCCGTCGCAAAAAGTTCCAGCGGTCCCTGGTAGCGATTCCCGATTCCCTGCTTCAGGTTGAAAGTCACCGTCCACCGATCTCCGCGCGGGACGGCGATTGAGGTCAGGCGAGGACACTGCATGGAATCGATGACTCGCGCAAACAGGCTGGTGTTGATCTCGTCGCGAGCGGGTGACAGTTCGATCCGGTAAACAGACATCGCCGAACCCAGTCCCCGCATGTCGGTAATGCCGACTTCATATTCACCACCCTCTTTGGGCTCCCACACAAAGCGAGGGTCCAGCAACTCCTTCCGTTGAATACTGTTGCTGGCCGAGTAAAACCGGCTGTCGGGAATCGATGTGTCATCGTCTTCAATCTCGATCCTGTCGCTTCCGACCTTGCGAATCCAAAGTCTGGGATCCAGCGGCGAGCCAATCGCCCGCGCGAAGACTTCAACCCGACATCAAAACCCACCAGTTAAAAGCTGGCCGACCACTAGCCAGGGTCCCAATCAAACTTCGAACTGTTCAAGGTGTGTCCTTGAAGGTTCACATCGCATGCAGCATCGTCATCGTCGACGTGGCGTTGGAATGCGGGCGGCTTTCATGATGGCATCATAAACATATTGGTTGTTGCGTTCGGATTTCTGGTTGGCTTCCGACCACTTTTCGTAAGCCAATTCCTTGGCAGCGATGTCATCGGCCGCTCCAAGCTCGTGCAGAATTGACCGCATGACTTTGTACCCGTGAAGTTGTAGATCTTCGAGCACTGGTTGGCCGTTTGTGTAGGTTCGCTTGCGAAGTGCAAATGGAATGGTCCTTCGAGGAATGACACCCGAGCGATCACTCTTAATGGCCAGTGGGTTCCAGATGTAATATTCGGATTCGTACTTCATGCCGAAAAGTTGTTTTCGCGCCTCAGTCGATTGAGGCCATGGTCCCTTGGGTGAGTAACGGTATTCGCCGATTCCTTCTTTTCGGAGTGCATGTTCCGCCCAGCGAGCCTGACCTTCCTGAAACCAACCATTCTTGAAGTAGGTTGCACCGTATTGGATCAGGTGAAATATTTCATGCGCTGGCGTCGGATTGGAAGGAGCCTTAACGGATATCGCGATTCCGATTGTCAGTTGAGTTGTTCCAGGTGGATCAATCGAACGTCCCACTTTCTGAATTTCATCAAAAGCCAGGCCCTTCATGCCGTTAAGAGCGTCCGTGTGTCGCAGCACGATGTCAATGAAATCGACGTCTTTATAGCGTTCGCTCTTGAGTGGATCAGGAAAGTCCAGGACCTTGACAAACAGTTCATAGGCGGCGAATGACTGAACCGCGACATCCTCGACGTGATCCGGAATCCCATTGCCGTTGCCGTCTTTGTCGGGCACCGCGTCCTTGCCTTCGAGTGTATAAAAGACGCGAACCGGCCCCTCCGCCACATGAGTCGTAAACGGGGCCGCGGTCGCAACACCTGACAAGGTCACAAAAAATGCAATCAACCGAATTGCGGCGGTCATTGATTAACTCCACTCTATTTGGTCCGGTGCTTGCGAAGTCAGAAGTTGACGTTGGGGCACATCCCAGGATTCAACGATAGATTTCGAGAGTCGCAGGAAATTCGAGTCGCCGCAAGCGTCCGTGTCGGTTGTTCAATCTTCCTATTTCTGCCGTTTCGTCTTCGGCTTGAGCGGGCCGAAGTTCTGGCCGGTCTTCTGCTGACTGAGTTTCTTCTGCAGATGGCCGAACTTTGTGGCCGGTTTGCGGGTTGTTCGATGCTGTTTTCCGGGCATTTTAGAATGGGCCTTTGTGCAGAGATGTAGGGTATGTCGAGCGCAGCGCTGGCGTACCATTCTGATATCGGGGTCGGTTGGCACGCCAGCGCTGCGCTCGACATGCCCTACGCTGGCTGTCCCTTCTAAACATAACTCTGAAGACGAGTATGACAGGTGTTTGATAAATCGGTCGCTCCGCTGTTCCCTGTCGAGAATCGGGTTCGATATACTTCGTCGCGTTACGAGCTGGCGAGGTCGATTGTTGACCCGTCGATAATCATGAAGCCTTAAACACTCAGGGTGCCATTCGGATGCCTGATTCTGAAAATTCTCAGCCGTCGAAAATTCTCATCGCCGACGACAACGAGCAGAACTGCGAACTCCTCGAAGCCTACCTGGCGGGCGAGGATTACGATATCGCGATGGCCTTTGACGGTCAGGAAACGGTCGACAAGGTCGCCGAGTTTCAGCCCGACATCATTCTGCTCGACATCATGATGCCTCGAATGAGCGGCTACGAAGTTTGTGAGCAGCTCAAGTCAGACCCGGCGACCACCAATATCCCGATCCTGATGGTGACCGCTCTGAACGAAATGGGCGATATCGAAAAAGCCGTCAACGCCGGCTGCGATGACTTCCTGACCAAACCAGTGAATCGCCTGGAACTGACCACGCGAGTGAAGTCGCTGCTGCGAGTCCGGCATCTGACCAACGAACGCGACCGACTGCTGGCTTACTTAAGAGAAGTCGACCAGGACGAGTCACATCCGGGCGTCGCCGATTGACGACGTGCGCAACCGCCGATACAGCCAGCCATGCTTATTCCTCAGCGGTGGCCTTTGCGATGGCGGCGTCGATGCGCGTCAGAACGGTGTCTTTGCCGACGATGACCAGGCAGTCGTAGACGCCGGGTCCAGCGGGAGAACCGGTCGACACGATGCGCAGCGCGTTGATCAGCAGGCCGGTGCCGATTTCTTTGGAATCGGCGAATTGCTGCAGGGCGGCTTCGATTGATTCGAGCGTCCATTCGGACAGCTCGGCGAGGATCGGCCGGAACTCGCCGAGCAGCTCGGGGACGTTGCCTTTCTTAACTCGCTTCTTGAAGGCCTTTGCGTCGTACTCGATGTCGTCCTTGAAGAAGTAGCCGTACGTCAGGATGTCGCTGGCAACTTTGATTCGATCGCCGAGTGACTCGACGACTTTGCTGACTTTGGCGAGGTCATCGTCGGACGGTTCAGCGGGAAGCAGCCCAGCCTTCTGCAGGAACGGGGCGCAGCGTTCGGCTCGCTCGACGGCGGAGA
>JBLFXD010000358.1:0-7211 GCA_047611045.1 Planctomycetaceae bacterium
TCGTACAACGCGGTTCCGTCGAAGCGGGCCAGCCCGTGAGCGTCAGACGGAAAGTGAGCCGGCACCCAGTCGACGATCACGCCGACGCCCGCCTCGTGGCACTTGTCGATGAAGAATCGAAAATCGTCCGGCGTTCCGAACCGACTCGTCGGGGCCATGTAGTTAGTGACCTGATAACCCCAGGACCCGTCGAAGGGGAATTCGGAAACCGGCATCAACTCGATGTGCGTGTAGCCAAGTTCTTTGACATACGAAACCAGATGCTCGGCTAGTTCCCGATAGTTGTGATATGTCCGGTCATCCCACGGACGTTTCCATGAGGCGAGATGAACTTCGTAGATCGAAACCGGTTGCTCCAGCCAGTTCGAGCTGGCTCGTTCGATCAACCAGCCTTCGTCTTCCCAGCGGTACTGATCGAGGTCGTAAACGATCGCCGCGGTCTTTGGCGGCAACTCCGTAAAAAACGCGCACGGGTCCGACTTATCGAGAAGTTGACCGTCTTGCGTCTTGATGCTGAACTTGTAAGACGTCCCGTGAGACGCTCCAGCGATGAAGCCTTCCCACACGCCAGAGTCGCTTGAATTCAGCCAGTCCTGCCCGTGCTGCCAGCCGTTTCCGTCGGTCAATACGCACACTTCCGTCGCGTTGGGCGCCCAGACGGCGAACCGCGTTCCCGCCACTCCATCCCGCTCACCAATATGGGCACCAAGTATTTCGCAACTCATCTCAACGCAACTCCTGAAGACTCTTACTAGGCAGCGGCACTGGTCAAACATCGAACGTATCGCGCGAAAACGTCTGCCGGAAACGACCATTCGATCGTTTAAAAATCCCGCCCCGGCTGTTATGCCGGCAGATGCTCGAACGATGCCATTTGAGGAACGACGGTGATGCCCGATTCGGTGACCGTGAATCCGCGAGCTTCGTCAGCTGCTCGGTCGACGCCCACTTCGGCACCTTCCGGAATGACAACACCGCGGTCAATTATCGCGCGACGCACCGTTGCACTGCGACCGATATTGACGTCGGGAAGCAGGATCGAATCATCAACCGTCGCCCAACTGTTAACACGAACTCCGCGCGAAAGAATGCAATGGTTGACCTTGCCGCCCGAGACGACACACCCGCTGCTGACCATGCTGTCCAAAGCGTGGCCTTTCCGCGCAGGCTGCGAATCGCTGGTCGGCGTTTGAAATACAAACTTCGGCGGCGGCAGCGGCGGAAAGTATGTCCTGATCGGCCAGCTCTGTTCGTACAGGTCGAGGGCCGGCGTCGTCGCGATCAGGTCCATATTGGCTTCGAAGTAGGCATCCAGCGTTCCGACATCGCGCCAGTAAATTGCCTCGCCCGTCCGCGAATCCTCAAACGGAAACGCCTGAACTTTGTGCGTGTCAATAATCGACGGGATGATGTTCTTGCCGAAGTCGCGCGAGCTTTCCGGATTCGTCGCGTCCTGGCAAAGCTGCTCCAGTAGAAAGTCTGTCTTGAAAAGGTAGATCCCCGTCGACGCGAGTGCCCGATTCGGGTCGTTTGGCATGGCTTCCGGCGATTCCGGCTTCTCATGGAAGCGAGTGACCCTTCGGTCCGCATCGATCGACATGACGCCGAAGTCCCGAGCTTCGTCAAGACTGACCGGCAGGCAACCGATGGTCGCGTCCGCGTCTGTTTCGAGGTGACTTCGAATCATCTCGCGGTAATCCATCGTGTAGATGTGATCGCCCGAGAGGATCAGAATGTGGTCAGCTGAATGCTGCTCGATCGAGTAAATGTTCTGGTAGACGGCGTCGGCCGTGCCCATGTACCAGTCTTCGCTGAGTCGCTGCTGCGGCGGAAGAATGTCGATGAACTCGTTCAAATGCCGATTCAGGAACCGCCAGCCCTGGTTGATGTGCCGATCGAGGCTGCCCGATTTGTACTGAGTCAGGATCAGCATCCGCCTCAGGTCGCTGTTAATACAGTTGGACAGGGCAAAATCGATAATTCGATAGATGCCGCCGAACGGAACGGCCGGTTTGGCCCGCTCTGTCGTTAGAGGTTCCAGTCGAGAGCCTTTGCCCCCTGCCATGATCAGGGTGAGCACTTTGTTCGCGAGTTGATTCAACGGGGTGTCTCCTACGGCCCTTCGTAACGTCCCTATCAGATATCGGCATCATTCAATGCTGACATGGCCGAGTTTTCCAGCACTCGTTAAGAACTCCATCGCCGCAAATGATTCTGCATTACGTCCGCAGAAGCAACAGACGGGATTTCATGAAGTCTGAGAACTCATCTTCACGACTACATTCAACGATTTCGTAACAATTTGATGAATCTTTACTCAGAAGTGACTTTGTCGATTCCGAAATTCGGCCGCGATTCCTATTGTTCGGCCCGCTTCTTGCAACCGTCTCGCGGAACGGGACAACCGCACGCAAGAGACCGCCGCATGCTTGGTTTTGCGGCAGCGATGCCAGAGTCCTGTCCAGTGACTGCGACAGCAAATCGGTATCGACCCCAAACTTACAATCAATTATGCGTTGAACGACTGTTTCCGCCGGCCGCGGAAAAGTCGCAATCCGCAGCCAGAAGGAATCGAGAACTAAAATGAGTGTTTCGTCGACAATGGAATGTCCAACCGCCATCGGAAGCGAGATTGAGGAACGCATGGAGCAATTCCTGAAGTCCCGCATGCACACCGGCTCGCACGTCGTTCAGTGCGACTACAAGGAAGGCATGCTGCTGATTCGAGGCAAAGTCGGATCGTACTACGCCAAGCAACTCGCTCAGGAATACGCCCGGCAAATTCCGGGCGTCGAGCAGGTCGGCAACCACCTGACCGTTGAGAAAACAGCCTGAGAGACAGCTGAGCAAATCAGCACGTTACCGCACAGAGAACGTGCTCAGACGTCGCACACGCTGGCGGCGTGACGAAGAGCCGCGACAGGATCGTCCCAGGTCGGAATAAATTCCTGAGCGACGAAGCCCTTGTAGCCGGTTTCCAGAATCGCCTTCATGATCGGCGGGTAGTTGATTTCCTGAGTATCGTCGAGTTCGCCTCGACCAGGATTCCCCGCCGTGTGGTAATGGCCGATCACGTCTTTGTACTGACGGATTCTGCGGATCACGTCTCCGTTCATCATTTGAACGTGGTAGATGTCGAACAGAAGTTTCATGTTCGGCGAGCCGACCTGTTCGATTAGCTTCACACAGAAGTCGACGTCGTCCCCGAAGTATCCGGGGTGCCCTTTCATCGGGTGTGAGCCGTCTCGCGAATTGAGATGTTCAAGGCACAAATTGATGCCCTTCTTCTCAGCATAGCCGATCACTGACTTCCAGAGATCGACGCAGTTCTTTGCTCCCTGCTCATCAGAGATGCCCTCTTCGCGCATCCCCGTAAAAGTAATGACGCTCGGACAGCCGACTTCGACCGCCAAATCGATACTCGACCGTAGCTTCTCGGCACACATCTTGTGATTCGTCGGGTTGAACGGTCCGGTTTTGAATCCGTGGCTGCTCACCAGAGAAATCTTCAACCCGAGTTCTCGGGCGGCCGGGTAATCCTTCGATGAGATCCCTTCGATGGCTTCCAGGCCGATATCCCGGCAGTGCTTCACCAGATCGACCGCGCCCATCGGCCGGAAACACCAGCCCATCACCGACTGCCGAATTCTCTTATTCGAAATCCGGAAGTCATCCGCCACCGAACCTCGCGGCGCCTGAGCACTCGCCGAACTGGCTGCGACGAAGATCCCCGCCGCACCAACAGCTCCCAGCATTTCGCGTCGAGTCTGAGTCATTCTGATTATTCCTGATTAGCTGATACTGAATACGTCTTAGACAAGACCGTTCAACGTCCCGGTCGCATCGCGAAACTCGTCGGTCTCTAAACCCATTTTCTGAACGTACGTCAGCAGAAGATTCGACAGCGGCGGATGATTGTCTTTGTCGAAGACCAGATGCTGTCCCTGTTTCAGCCCGAGGCCTCGTCCACCGGCGGTAAGCAGCGGCAAGTCCTGCGGAGAGTGCCCGCCGCCGTCGCCGCTGTTCATCCCCGACCCAAACATGATGAGCGTATGGTCGAGCATGTTTCGGTCGCCGTCCTGAGTCTCTTTCAGAAATTCCATGAATCGACCGAGTCGTGCCAGGTGGAACCGGTCGATCTGCCCGAGCCCCTTCAGCATCCCGGCATCACCGCCGTGATGTGACAGCTCATGGTGATTCTCGCCGCCGCCGCCATACCCACCGGCTTCGCGTGACCATTCGAATGAGATCACGCGAGTTGTGTCCGTCAGAAACGACAGGTACGAAAGCTCCAACATCACGTCGATCCACATCGGGCGATCGTGCGCGTTGTGTGGCTGCATCGATAGCTGCAGATCCGTCTCGGGCACTTCCGGCTTCGGAATATCCACCCAGTCTTCCAGCCGTTGGACCCTTTCTTCAGTCTCGCGGACCGACGACAGGTACTGGTCGAGCTTTTTCTGATCCGTCTGCCCGAGCTTCGCCCGCAACGACCGAGCCTCGCCCAGCACGCTGTCGAGAACCGACTTCTTAACCGCATACCGCTTCAAAGTGGCCTGCCGGTCAGCAGAACTCTCCGGAACAAACAGCCGATCAAACAGTCGTCGCGGAGAATTTTCTGCTGGAATCGGCGTTCCGCTTCTGTCAAACGAAAGCGTATGGCTGTGCCCTGCCGATCCGGTTCCCGAGTTATCAGACAACTGCAGCGACGAGAATCTCGTCTGTTTGCCGTGCAGCTCTGCTGCGACCTGATCAGCAGAAATCGAATTCGCGTAGTCGCTGCCAGGCACCGATTGAAGATCCGCACCGGTCAACCACGTATCAGCTCCGCTGTGTCCGCCCTTTGACGCCGGATGCCCGAGCCCCGAGATCACCGAGAAGTCTGCTCGATGATCCTTCAAAACTTCCAGAGTGGGGGAAAGCGTGTAGCCAGTCCCCTGCCCTGTCGGCTTCCACTCGGTCATGTTCACACCGTTGGGGACGTAGCAGCAGATCATCCTCGGATGAACGCCGAGCGACTTTTCCCACGGACGAAACTTCGACGGAGCCGCACTCGCCCGAGGAATCATCGCGTCCAGCAGCGGAAGACTCAGACAAGTCCCGAGTCCCCGCAAAACATGCCGCCGAGAAAGCGGTTGATTCATGAAGAACGCCATGTCGAGTTTCCTCAAACGGTAAGGACTATCGCAAACTTAGCAGGCTTCATTATTCGACTTCGTACGGCTGTTCCAAACGGAACTTCGCGTTCTTTTCCAGAAACGCCGCGATTCGATCTTCTCGCCCAATCGCCACGGGAATGAAATCAAGAGCCTGCTGCAGTCGCTCGTTAGGTTCGGCACAACTGAATCGCAGGAACCCGTGTCCGGCATCGCCGAAGCATTCGCCACCCAGACAGGCAACGCCAAAGTCGTCATCCGCACCTTCTAGCAGGTACAGAGCCAGGCCGTGGCTCGTGATGCCCAGCCGGTTGCAGATCGGAGCCACGTTCGGAAACACATAAAACGTCGACGTCGGATCAAGTGAGTGAACTCCGTCGATCTGATTAAGCCCTTCGGTCAGCAAAACAACCTTCTCGCGAAACTTCTGCATGACCTCGTCACGCTCGACGCTGTCCTTCTCGAGAGCCGCCGCACCAGCCAGCTGAACCAGCGCCGGAGTACACGACAACGTTGTGTTAACCATCTTGCCAATCGCGTCAGCAATCCGGTCGCCAGTCACACAAAAACCGAGTCGCCAGCCGCTCATACTGTACGACTTGCTGAAGGTGTAGGCGGCGACGGCCTGTTCCATCATCCCTGGTTGCTCAAGGATTGAATGGTGCCGGCCTTTCCAGACCATGTGGCAGTACGGCTCGTCGCTGAAGACAGCAATATCCTTGCCTCGGACCAGATCCGCGATGTCCCGCAGGTCCTCTTCGGTCGTGATCCCGCCGGTCGGGTTGTGCGGCGAGTTCAGCATGATCGCCTTCGGCGACGCATCAGTGGCCAGAAAGTTTTCGATGTCCGACACGAGCGGCCGGAATTCGTTGCTCTGCCGCAGCGGCGCGAACACTGGCCGAGCCTGACGCCTGAGAATGTTCGGAACATAGGTCGGAAAGTACGGACTAAAGACCAGACATCCATCACCAGGATTCAGGAATGCTTCGCAGAAGAACTGTTCGAACACCTTGGCGCCGGGGCCGGCGATGATGTTCGATGGCTCGGCCGGAATGTTGAACTCGTTCTTCACGAAGTTCGCAGCGGCGGTCCGAAACTCCGGCACACCCGGCGAGGGGCAGTAATGGCTGACGTTATTCTGAATCGCCTCGGTCCCCGACGTCTTGGCGTTCGCGGTCGAGTCAAACGGGCTGTCCCCGATCTCCAGTTCGACGACATCCTTGCCCTGAGCCTTCAACTGTTTGGCCACGGCCAGAACAGTAAAAGCGGTTTCAACGGTCAGGCTGCTGGAGAATTCACTGAGAGATGCGGACACGGTGCGTTTCCTGTGGCTTGTATTCGGTAGGTTCACTGAGCGTTTTTAAGAATTGGCTCGTTTGTAACTCGACGTTTATAGCCAGCCGCGTCTCACAATTCACGTGAGGCGGAACGACTCCCGCAGAAACGAGAGCCATTCTGACGACGTTGTCCGACCAGCGGATCAGTTTCTCAGCTGTAGGGTGTGACAAGCGGGCTGAACGCAAATCGCGGTGTGCCGGCGCGGAGATCTGCGAGCAATCCTGGCGGCTACGAATTCCAACGGTTGCCCGCGCCGGCACACCAGCCGTTTGATTCGCTCCGCTGGTCACACCCTACAGAAATACGCACGACCTCGGCGAGACGTACCCAGCGACGAAAGCAGTCTCGCGAAACCGCGTAGCTCCGCGCGACGACCTGATCGTCATTTTGCAAGGTAATCCAAATTCGATACTCGGTTCCTCGACCATGAGTTGGATAAACCCCACGCGAGACTTAAAGTCTCATCAGGAACGGTGAAGTATCCCGCACGAATCTGAACTCGCACGGAGTGACCAGAATGAGATTTCACTTGCTGACGTTAGCCCTCTTCTTCGTCGTCGCCGCGTCCGGATTGCAGGCTCAGGAAGCGCCGCAGCTCGATCGCTTCAACCTTCTGCAATACCGCGCGTCGTCGGACGTCAAGCCCGTCACGACGCCGGCCGAATGGCAGCATCGACGCACTTCAATTCTTGCCGGCATGCAGCAGGTCATGGGCGA
>JBLFXD010000359.1:0-7187 GCA_047611045.1 Planctomycetaceae bacterium
GCTTCAAAACTCACCAAACGCAGTCGAGCCATGTTCGTTTCCATACTGAACAGCGCCAATGTTTTTCTTCGCCACTGGGCCAATAGCTGATCAAGGCCCACAGAGCATGTGGCGGTGTTTGTCACGAAAGCACTCTCGCGACAGGACGGATTGCGACTGCAAACAGTCCGTGACATTCTTGCGTGGTGCCGCGAGTTTCCGAGCGACAAGGATTCTATTTGGAGGGTGTCAAGCCTGTCGGGGAATCTGAATGATCAACGTGTCTCTGCGGAGTTTATTCAAACTTGTGCATTGGTCGTTCCTGCGACTCTGAGTCGAGAAATACCTTTGGTGGCTCAGGAACGTGCGAATCTTTTGCAGGTGATGTATTTCGTCCACGTTCACACTCAGAATCTCCCACGTACCGACGAAACTCGTACTCAGGCAGACATCCTGTTTGAGACGTGGTGCAGGCATCCTGCCGCATTTCGTCCGCACGAAACAGAAAGCATGTTTGACGACGAGGTGATTCGTCGATGCGTGTTTCGAATTGCAACTCGCGTCGCTGCCGGCGGATTGGACATTGTGCAGGATCGAGATGCGATCCTGAGGTTCATTGACTGGTTCAACACGGCGCCGCCAGAGTGGAAACGCCAGTGTTCGGGAGTGTTTCGACGACTAAGGCAGCTTACGGACGATGATGCGCTTTGGGATCGTGTCGAGATCTGAATTTCCGGCCGAAAGTGGCTGAGATGATCCGTTCATTGAGGTTGCCGGTGTCTTTGTACCGATCGCCAGGCGGGCGTTTTCAGAAGTATCGGTCTCCTCTTGTTGTGCGTTATGTGGACCGTTCACGTCGGAGTAGCGTGGAGTTGTTGGTTGGAAACTGCTTTCCTGCAGTTCGCTCGTTCTTTGAATTCAAGCAGTCGGGAAGAATTCATGCGCCGTAATGCGATGTTGCCGTCAATGGTGGTTCTACTTTGGGCACAGGCAGCAATTCAGGCCCAGGAAATTGATCGATCAGTTGATCTGGTAGAGGCGTTCAAGCCGCAAGTGAATGCCGTGGTTGGTCAATGGGCGAAGAGGGATGGTGAGATTCGGATTGCTGCCGGGCCGACGGCTCGGGCTGTGTTGGCGGAGGATGTTTCGAAGAATTACTCGGTCGATGTTGAGCTGACTCGGGAACGCGGGGGTGAGGTTGTCGCGTTGATTCTTCCTGTTGGGCCGACCTCGGTCGCGTTGGAGCTTGGCGGCTGGGGCGGAGTGTCTCACGGTTTGGCGAGGGTTGACGGGCAGCCGACTCGGTCGGAGAAGAATCCGACGTCGGTTCGGCCGGGGAAACTTGAGAACGGCCGGCGATACAGGTTGTCGGTGAGTGTTTCTGTTGAGGGACGCACCAGCCAGATTTCGGCGACGCTCGATGGAAGGAAACTCATCGATTGGAAGGGGGCAGTTTCGCGTCTGCAACCTCACCTTGTGTTTAATCTTCCGAAACCTGGTTCGCTGGGTTTTGCTTCCAAAGAGAACGACGTCGTCATTCACAAAGTTGTTTTGACGAGCGATTCCTTGACTGGATCGAAGCCGGTTCCTTTGCCAACGAAGTCAGCGTCCGCATCAAACAGCGACGCGGCAATTCAGCTGGCGAATCTCACGAAGCCGGGAACGCCCGGCTGGCAGCCGTTCAACGGTGCTCGATTCACGCCGGGGCAGGGCGCTGAGGAAGGTGCCGTCCAATCTGTCCCTGAGGCTGGGTCGGGTGATCGAGGCGCGTTTGTTGCGGGGCTCGACTTTGGTGCCGGGACGATTGAAGTTGAGTTGAAAGGCGATGCTCGGCCGCAGCAGAGCTTTGTCGGTGTCGTGTTTGGCGGAGTGGACGGGAAGACTTACGAGAGCATCTACTTTCGAACGTTCAATTTCGGCAGCACCGATGCGGTGAGAAGGTCGCACTCGGTGCAGTACATCGCTCATCCCGACTGGCCGTGGGATCGGCTTCGTAGAGAAAGGAACGGTGAGTTCGAGAAGGCCGTCAGTCCCGAACCGAAGCCGTCCGAGTGGTTCAAAGCTCGCGTCGAAGTCGCCGGAGACACGGTTCGGGTTTTCGTCAACGAGGGCAAGGTTCCCAGTCTTCAGGTGAAACGGTTGACGGACCGCCGGACCGGGAAGATCGGGTTGTGGTTCAATGGGATTGCCTCGTTCCGGAATCTCTCCATCAAACCGGCTGGCCGCGTAACCTCAACGGAGAAGTAGCCGCTGCCACGTTGAGCCCGTGTTCCGGTTGCGGGAGTCCCGCGTTCTGGTCGCGCGAATTCGAACGGCGACCGCCCAGCGTTGTTGCTCAGAGGTGCGTTAGTCCAAGGCGGACTTGAGAATGTCAAAGTCGCTGAAGACGTCGTCGATTTCGGCGAGCTCGACCGACGTCTCTTTGAACCATTTGGCCAGAGTCTGGAGGTCTTCGATATCTCTTTGGTTGATTTCCGGGAACAGGTCCAGCGGCAGTTCGAGACTTGGTCCCGAATCAGACACTCGTGTGGCCATACGAACGTTTGGGGCATCGAGAGCGATGGTCTTCATGGTAGGCTCCGACTCTTTAATCAGGTTCCGAGGTGAATGCTCATTGAGGTGCGATGTCGAGTGGTGTCTGTGTCTTCGATGAGTTCAACGTAGGTCTCTGAAACCTGGCGAGTCGGAAGCTGCTGCCCAAAAATTCGATGTCGAGGGAAGTTCGACCCGCTCGCCTCAACGCGACATGCCACCGTTTCGCCGCGTGAGTTCTGAAGCTTTCCTGCCAGGACGGCCAGACTCGGACAGCATCCGCAACGTGCCAACGCGGACCTGCCGGAATCAGTGAGCAGCTCCATCGAAAACGGGAGGTGAAACACTGTTTCAGGTGTCGCTTGCCCGGCAGCATGCTGGCGGCTTACTCCCAGGCCGGTTCAAACCGGAATGACACGCGGCAACGCGGAGTTGTCAGGTTCTGGCCGGTAAACACGGATCCGGGCTTTAGATTTCGAGGATCACCGCAGTAACATAGGAGTTCGTTGATTCGATGCTCTGCCACGTGGTGGAGGCATTGATCGTTGTTTACTCCGAGTACTGATTTTCTGAGGCGGCAGGGAAATGGATCAGGTCTTTGAAGGCACTCCGAAAGCCGAGATTTCAATCGAGGGGCATCGCGTGACGCGAGGTCATGTCAGCAACGATTGGGGCTCGAAGCTGCAATGGGTCATTCGTCGCGATGGTAAAGACGTCGCCACCGTGCCGGCCCGAATGGATACCAGCTACGAGCACGCCGACAAGACGCCCGGCAAGTACGAGATTGTCCTGCAGCATTTCAAGTATGTGAACTACCGGAAGGACGCGAAGGGCGACTACACCGAGAGCAAGTTCATCGATATCTCGGACGCAGTCTCGTACACGATCTAAGGGCGTGTCGGTTGTCGGACGCAATTCGAAGTTGCTCTTTATAAGTGTCAGCACGACTGACGCTCCATTCACGAACCTGGACCTTCCAATTCATGACCTGCGAATCTGACAGGACGTCAGTTTCGAAAAGGAATCGGCAATGCTTCACGTCGGAGATGAAAACGTATCCCTTTGCAGCGGGATGCGTCGTCGCAGTTTTCTTCAGGCGGGTGCTGCGGGAATGGCCGGGCTGTCGCTGCCGAACCTGTTTCAGCTGGAAGCTCTGGGGGCGGTCGATTCGTCGAAGTCTAAGATCCGCAACTGCATCACGCTCTTTCTGGTCGGATCTCCAGGACATCTCGACACGTGGGATATGAAACCCGAAGCCCCGGAAGATATTCGCGGCGGCTTCAAACCGGTAAACACGAACGTGCCGGGCATCGATATCTGCGAGCATTTTCCGCAGATGGCAAAGATGATGGACAAGGTCGCTTTGATCCGAAGCCTGCATCACAAGACCGGAGCGTCACACGAAAACGGACAACGCTGGATGATGTCCGGCCACGACTTCACTGCCGACAGCATGCAGCCGTACATGGGCTCGGTGATTTCGCGAGTCTTCGGCCCGAAGAGCAATCTGCCGACGTCGGTCATCCTGCCGGACAAAATTGGCAACACGGGCACGGCCACGCCTCACGGCCAGGAAGCGGCGTACCTGGGCAGCGGACATCAGCCGTTCATGCTGGGCGGTGACCCTTCGCGAGCAGAATTCAAAGTCGCGAACCTGCAGCCGCCCGCTGGCCAGACTGAGTTCCGCATCAACGCGCGGCGAAACATTCTCAAAGAACTCGACACGCTGCAGCGTCGAGCTGAAACCAATTCGACCGTGCAGCGCGACACGGCGTACGCCCGAGCCTTCAATCTGTTGACGTCGCCCGAGTCCAAACAGGCTTTCGATCTGTCCGACGAGCCGGACAAACTTCGAGACCGTTACGGTCGCAGCACGTTCGGGCAGAGTTGCCTGATGGCTCGACGAATCATTGAGCGCGGCTCGCGATTTGTGACGGTCAACCATTTCGACACCGTCTTCAACATCGCCTGTTGGGACATGCACGCGGACGGCGGCGGGCTCAACAACACGCACAAAGATTATGAGTACCTGTTGTGTCCGCAGTTCGATCAGGCCTTCACGGCGCTGGTTGAAGATCTCGAACAACGAGGCTTACTGGAAGAAACGGTGATCGCCGTGCTGAGCGAATTTGGTCGTACGCCGAAGCTGAATCCACGCGGCGGCCGCGATCATTATCCGTCTGCATGGACCAACTTTCTGTGCGGAGGCAACATCAAAGGCGGGCAGGTCATCGGCTCGACTGATCGGATTGGCGCGGCGCCGCATGATCGGCCGATTCTCCCGCCGCAGATCGTCGCATCAATCTACCACGCGATGGGGATCGACCTCGAAACCACGATGATGCCCGGACCGGGCGGACGACCGATCCGACTGATCGAAGCCGAGCCGATTTCAGAACTGTTCTGACCGACGCAGGACGGAACTCGACGGACAAAACGTCGCGGGTACAGAAAACAGCCTGCCGACTGAAACACAAACTGAGGACTGATTCATGTTGCACATTGGAAACGCCCACGTGCCGGATTGCAGCGGAAGCAACCGTCGCAGCTTTCTTCAGGCTGGTGCTGCCGGGCTGGCCGGAATCTCGTTGCCCAACATGCTGAATCTTCAGGAAGCCGGTGCCGTTGACTACTCAAAAGCGAAGATTCGCAACTGTATCACGATCTTTATGGTCGGATCGCCAGGTCATCTCGACACGTTCGATATGAAGCCGGAAGCTCCCGCCGACATCCGCGGCAAGTTCAAGCCGATTCAGTCCAGCGTTCCCGGTGCCGACATCTGTGAGCACTTTCCGCAGATGGCAAAGATGATGGACAAGGTCGCGATGATTCGCAGCCTGCATCACAAAACGGGCACGGCTCACTCGAACGGTTCACGTTGGATGATGACCGGTCAAGACGCCATCGGTGACAACCAGCAGCCGCATGTTGGTTCGGTCGTCGCTCGAGTCTTTGGTCCAAAGAGCAATCTGCCTCCGTCGATCATCCTGCCCGGCAAGATCGGCAACACCGGCGGACCGTCGATCAATGGTCAGGAAGCCCGGTACCTCGGCAGCGGTTACGAACCTTTCTTTCTGGGGGCCGACCCTGCACGTGATAACTTTGAAGTCGCCGATCTTGCACCGACGAAGGGGCAGACTGAGTTCCGCATCAACGCGCGTCGCAACGTTCTGAAAGAACTCGATGCGTTGCAGCGGCGGGCGGAAACGAGTTCCACCGTTCAGCGGGACACTGCTTACAGCCGAGCGTTCAACCTGCTGACGTCGTCTGAAGCGAAGAGTTCATTCGAACTGAAAGACGAACCGGACAAACTTCGAGATCGATACGGTAATAACACGCTCGGACAAAGCTGTTTGATGGCTCGCCGTCTTGTGGAACGAGGAACGCGGTATGTCACCGTTAACCATTTTGACACGGTCTTCAACATCGCTTGCTGGGATATGCACGCCAACGGGGGCAGCCTCAACAACACGTACAAAGACTATGAAAACATGCTGTGCCCGCAGCTCGATCAGGCCTTTACCGCGTTGGTCGAGGATCTTGAAGATCGAGGTCTGCTGGAAGAAACCGTCATCGCTGTGCTGAGCGAATTCGGCCGGACTCCGAAGCTCAACGCCAAGGGCGGACGAGATCACTACCCGCCGTGCTGGACAAACTTCCTTTGCGGAGGCAGTATCAAAGGCGGACAGGTCATCGGTTCATCAGACCGAATCGGCGCCGCGCCGCACGATAACCCAATCACTCCGCCGCAGGTCATCGCTTCCATTTATCACGGGATGGGAATCGACCTTGAACGAACGATGATGCCCGGACCCGGTGGTCGTCCCGTGCGCTTCATTGAGGCCGAGCCGATTCCCGAACTGTTTTGACCGTTGCAATTCCGATGGCGTGACAGGTGCGGCTTCCAGCTTCGGCCGCATTTATGGAGAAACCCGCAGACGGATTGATCAACGCAACGACCTTTCAAGCGGTATGTAATGTTCCAGGTAATCCTCCAATTCGCAGTTCGTTTCTTTGTTGTCGCAACGTGCCTTCTCACGCTCGCGCAAGATGTTTCTGCCGCGCCGAAAGTTCAGTCACTCAGCGTCCGAGGGCTCCAGATTGGCGGCACGACGACGATCGTCGTGACGGGTACCAAGCTGTTGCCGAATCCTCGGCTGCTGATGTCGGTGCCGATCGCGAAGCAGACGGTCAAGCCAAACGCGACGGCGACCCGGGTTGAGTTTGACGTCACCCTCGACGCTGGCGTCGAGGCCGGCATCTACAACTGCTGGGTGGTCAGTGATTCGGGGGCGTCGCCCGCTGCATTTATCGCTGCTGACAAGCTGCCGAATATCGCCTTTGGACCGGAAGTTCCGTCGCTTCCCACTTCGCTGCACGGAATCGTTTCTGGCAGTGCAAAACTGCGAACGGTGTTCTCCGCGACAAAGGACCAGGTGGTTTTGGTGGAGGTCGAAAGCCAGCGTCTGGGCGGCAAGCTTCGCCCCGTCCTGCACGTCTATGATAGCTCGGGCAAGCATCTGCAGTGGTCGCTGCCGTCGCCAGTTCTGCGGGGAGACACTCGGCTTCAATTCACAGCGCCAGCCGACGGGAAGTACACCGTCGAGCTGCACGATCTGCAATACGCGGCCCCGGCTCCGAATCACTTTCGATTGAAGATTGGAGCCTGGCAATAC
>JBLFXD010000360.1:0-7182 GCA_047611045.1 Planctomycetaceae bacterium
ATTGCGTTTGAGGTCCGCATACTTTCTGCGCAGCCTGTCGCGTCCTTCATGCAGCATCGCGATGATTTTTCGGGGAGGTGATTTATACTCGTCCAAGGTCCTGACCACTTGCGCATCCTTGCGAAAACTCTGTCCTGGAATCCCCCACCAGCGGAAGAAATCTGACCGCACCGGCACAACACAACAACACCAGTTTTTTCACAGCCCAGGATTGCCCCCATCAGATTCCCGGTTCTGTTTCCCCACCACGCTCCTTCGGCGGTCATCGCGTCGGCCCATTCGCTCTTTTCAAACTCCGACAGCTTCAAAGGGCTAATCCAGACTTTGCCTTGAGCGGGCAAAACCAGATTGATCTCCAGCTTCGACGGCGTGCCGGAACGAACGCTGCTGCTGAACGGGAGGATGAATTCTCGCGAAGCCGACGTACCATGAATCGTGCCAGTTGGACCGCTGGAAGAAAGTGTCTTGCTGAAATACCGACTGTTGTCGGGAAACACGCTCCACATTTCGAGGTAGCCCGGCTGCTCAACATTCTCGTATCGAACTCTGCCGCTAACCGTGTAATTGAATTTCGAAATGCTCGTGGGGTCGATCGTCGCCAGATGCACCGTCAACGGTGTCGCGGCCTCGTTGACGATCAACAGTTCTTCCGCGCTGCTGGAAGGAGACTCGGCTGAGGGCCGAATGACCTCGCCGGTTTCCAGTTTTCCGGCCGCCTCCAGTTCCGACCACCGAATCGTCGCGACATGTTCTTCAGCCATCGCGCACGAGCCGGTCAGTAAGACGGCCAGGGTCGCACTAAGCAGATTCCGATTGATCATGCGAATTCTCCTGTTCTTTCAGATGAGCTGACAGCAGCAGCTTGAATGTCTCGTGGCTGAGCTTCTGGTCGGCGAACTGTGCCCGGAGCAGACGTTCGAATTCCGAAACCTCGGCGTGCTGCTCGACGACCTCGATCTTTGTGATCAGCCGATCAAGCCGCAGCCGAATCGTCGGATAGGTCACGCCATACTGCTGAGCCACGTGTTTCAGTGAGCCCGAAGCCAGCACAAAACGCCTGACAAACGCCAGATCTTCGTCACCCAGAAACTCGAACCATGCTCGACGAGACGGAAACAATCCTCAACTCGGCATTAACAATGTGAAACTTCAAAGCATACTCGACATTTACAATGTGAAAGTCCCGTTTCTTTTTGTGAAACTACAAACATCGGCAGACAGCCCGAACGAACATGGCTGCGACTGTGCCGGCCTGAGAAGGAACGCCGACTGGTACACGGGCCTTTGGCACTCCACCGATGCGGGAGCGATGCGGTGACTCAACCTCGTGAGGAAAACGGCCTGGCGGATTCGGAAATCAGTCGTTCGATGTCGACAGGTCCCGCGTAGCTTTCACGAGACTGCGAAGCGGCAATCTCACAAGAAATAATCATCAGGTTCTTTGGGGCTGAGCTGGTCAGAAGGGGCTCCTGGAAGACGCGGAACTCTTGCTGATTAGCGACGCATCACAGATGCTGCCCGACCGAAAACCAACTCACCACTTCCGCTGGAGAAAGACACCGTGGACGCAACGAAAAAAGAACTGCTCGACCTTTCGCAACAACTGCTGAACTCAATCGACCAGCAGGACTGGGACACGTACACGCGGTTGTGCGATCCGGAACTGACGGCCTTCGAACCCGAGGGCGTCGGCAACGTCATCCGAGGCATGGCCTTCCACAAGTTCTACTTCGACCTGGAAGCCAGCGGTCTGCCGAAGCAATCAGTCATCAGCTCGCCACTGATCCGAGTCATCGGCGACTGCGCCGTGATCACCTACATCCGAGTCTGCCAGCGCCTCAACGCCGACGGCGGAGTGCCTTCTTCAGCCTTCGAAGAAACCCGCATCTGGGAAAAACAAAACGGCGAATGGAAGCACATCCATTTCCACCGGTCGCCTCCGGGCACGTAGTCGAACAGGGCCACGAAAACTGGATGTGCCACCCTCTCGTCGGGTCTGACAAGCGCAGCGCCGGCATACCATTTCAAGTAGGGTCCACGATGGCACGCCGGCGTTGCACTTGACATGCCCTACGATGCCAGTCGACGGCCGAGCAGCCGTTGCAACACCGGGTGCCCGGCCAGGATCGTTGGGCCACCCAGTGGAAAGATTTTCTAAGGGTTATAATTTCTGACTTTTTTCTGAATCACCACCAGAAAAGCTCATCTTGACCCGTTCTGGTGATCTGCGTAATTTCCGCGCTCACCCTGTCGGTGTAGCCGTTCTGGCTTCACTCTCACCTCTCTGATTTCCTTCCGAGACGCTCATTCAGCTTCTCTTACTGCAAACGGCACCGTTGGCGGATTCGTTCCGCAATTCGGCTGTCGACAATGCGGTCCCGTCCAGAATCTTGCGGAAAGGATTCCCATGAAACGCCTTGTTCTTTCGATGGCGAGTGTTTGTGCTGTTTCTCTGCTAAGTGGTTGCTGCGCACCACTGTGGACCCCGTTTGGAGGCTGCGGAGGCGGTTGTGCCACTGGCGGTTGCGGTCCCGGCGGATGTCCTCCGGGCATCGGTTACAACCAGGGCGTCGGCACGATGCAGACCGGTTATCCCCAACAGGGACCAGTCGCCATTTCACCATACACACAGCAGCAGGTTGCTTACCCACAGATGATGCAGCCGACCATCGCGATGGACTCGCTGCCAACCTACCGCTGAGCACTCGCACGGTCCCGCCCGTCGAGAAGCCGTGAATTCTGAGATGAGACCAGCAGCCGGCAGGTATGTCATTTCCTGCCGGCTTTTCTGCTGCGCTGACGGTTTTCGCAGCTTGCCGAAACTGAATCTCGAAACCTTCGTCGCTCGACGGGGTTTGAGATCCAGAGTTCTTAAACAGGTCAGACTTCGCGGCGATTTATCAATACGGATCGCTTGAGCATGGCTCCCGAACGGCCCGACCCGCCGTCGATCGAGAAGGATGGTTCGAACCCGGCGCGGAATTCTGTAAGACTCTCCTCTCGTCTATTGCTCACTTCATTTCCGAATCTGGACCGGAATGTCCTCCGCCACTCACCAGATTGATCAGAACGCCTGGCTTCGCGACCCGGACGTGCAGCGCATGTTGCGGGTGCGGGATGACGATGAGGCTGCGTTCGGAGAGCTCGTCGAGGCCTACCAGAATCGTTTGATCGGAATCTTCACACACGTCCTCCATGACCGCGCCGCTGCAGAAGACCTCGCTCAGGAAGCGTTTCTTCGAATCTATCGTGCACGGCATCGCTATCAGCCGACGGCGAAGTTCGCGACGTGGCTGTTTCGAATTGCGAATAACCTGGCGACTAATCGGCTGCGATCGTTGTCTCGTCGCAAAGAGGTTTCGCTGAAAGGGACGGATTCAAGGCCAATGGGCTCGCGACCGGAAGAGAATCTTGCGACTGAGAAGTCCGCTCTGATGCCGACTCGCCAGTTGGACAATCAGGAAATGCGAGAGGTCGTGCGGCAATCTCTGGACACGCTCAACGATCGGCAGCGGATGGCGTTGCTGCTCAACAAGTTCGAACACATGAGTTACGCGGACATCGCGGCGTCGATGGACCTCACCGTTCAGGCCGTCAAGTCGCTGTTAACGCGAGCTCGTGAAAACCTGCGGCTGCAACTGGAGCCTTACCTGACGGGCTCATCGGATAGAGGATCAAAGTAAAAGTAGAACAAGTAGGGTAGGCACTGCCCACCACCAATTAAGTCGTTGGTGGCCGGTGCCCAACCTACGAGATGTCTATGGACTCTGCCTGTGTCGTCTGACAAGAAAAAAGAAGAACTCGTTGCTTACCTTGACGGCGAATTGCCGGACGAGGCGGCTTCGCGCGTGGAGAAGTCGCTCGTCGACGATGCAGCGGTGCGGCGCGACGTCGAGCAACTGACCAAAACATTCGACCTGCTTGATCTGTTACCAGCATCGCAGGCGTCCGACGGCTTTGCCGAAAAGACACTCACCGCCATCCGAACTCAATCCGGTGAGCAGAAGCCTGAATCGACGAAGGACGACACGTCTGTCGAGAAGACTCAGCCCAACTATTCTCTGCGTGCAACCGTCTGGGGAATTCGGGCGGCGGCGTTCTTAGGTTTGCTGTTCGTGGCAACGACCGCCTTTAACGGAGCATTCAAACAGAACGGCGAACCGATCGATGAATTGCTGACCGAGTTGCCGGTCATCCAACGGCTCGATGAATACCAGGAAATCTACAACGTGGAGTTTCTCAAAGCCCTTAGCGAAAGCGGATTATTCGATGAGCGAGACAAAGCTCCTCAAGACTGATTCGCCTTCGAAAGACGGCGAGCCTGTTCCGAAAAAAACGAATCAAATTCTGGCATGGCTCAGCGACAATCGCTGGTACCTGGCAGCGGCGTTCGTTGTGTTGATGATGGCACGCTCCGAAGCGAAGCGGGCCGAAACGCCAGCGATGAGGCAAAACCGCCAGGCAATCGAAGAGATGTCTCGCGGCGAACGAGACCGATTGCGACATAATCAGCAGCAGTTCGAAAAACTTACCCGTCAGGACGTTCAACGAGTAAAGCTGATCCATGATGCTGCGCAGGATGACCAGCAACTCGACAACACGATTTCGCAATTTCATTCGTGGTTGGCAACGCTTTCGTTCGCCGAACACGAAGAACTACTGGCGACAGCGAATGTCGAGGATCGGTTGCAAATCGTTCGCAGACTCCAGGCAAAGGTCGAATCACCTCATCCGGGAAACAACCTCAGACCGACAATGAACATTGCTTCGAGAAATCAGTTTTCGAATCTGCGCGTCCCGCTGCACGACTACGAGCGGATGATGAGGGCCGCAGCGGAGTGGGCAGCACTTCCATCCACGCCAGAGTCGAAAACTCCATTGGGAATGCTGGAGTATCACGCGTCCGTTCTGGCCGAGATTATGGACAAGGTTCTTCCCAGTTGGCGAACGGCGGTCAGCCGTACCGGGAATCGTCCGCGGCCCATGTTTCCGGATGAGTTACGAAAACTCCTGGTGGAAAAAATGAGTGATCCAAACATGAAACGAGCGATTCAATCGAAGCATCCGACAACTCAAAATATGATGGCCATGATGCTGCTTGCTCGCGGACTGTTCGACGAAACCCGTCAAGTGGCGATATCGCTCAAGCCAACCGACGAGGAGCTTGATCGAGTCTTCCAGAATCTTCCTGAGAACCGCCGCAAGGCAATCGGTGAAATGCCAAAGGAACTTGGTGACCGATACCTGCAACAAATGTGGGTCACCAAGCGGCTCCCGGCAGATGCGGGAGACAGCCTTACTCGACTTTGGACTATGTTCGAGAAGATCCTGAATCGGTCGCCGAACGGGCAAGGCAATGGCACCGGACCAAACCGCCAGAGATTTGACGGCGGCGGGTTTCGCTCGACCGGAAGGCCAGTCGGCAAAGAACGGTAAGCGATTGATGGCTGGCTTTTTAAGGCGAGCCACTGACGACGTGCCTCGCAGCCTCGTCTGCCCGAAACACATCCCACTCTCCACGCCTCACTGGCCGAGAAACTCGACGTCGGCAGGAAACATTCAGCGACAAACCAACCGCCGACTTGTAATACCGCTTCGTAGATACGACATTTGCTCAAGCCCGCCTCTGGCAACCAGAGGCGGGCTTCTTTTTCTGACATCACAATTCAGCAGCACGCTCCTCATTCGAGCGTTAAAGCGGTCATTGACTCAGCATGAAGCGAATTCTCGGACATATCCTGGCGTGTGGCGTGATCGTTGCTTTGATGGTGGCGTGTTTCGGGGGAAACTCGGAGAACGACGGGGACAGCTATCCCGCGCGGCCGATTAAGCTGGTGGTTCCGTTTGGGCCGGGCGGCGGCAGTGATACGTTCGGGCGGATTATCAAACGCGGAATTGATGAGGCAGGACTGTTGCCTCAGCCGTTTGTGATTATCAATCGGCCTGGTGGCAGCGCGACGATCGGTAGTCGGTACGTTCGTGACGCGAAGCCGGACGGATACACGTTGCTACTGCTGCACAATGGGATCATCACGGCGAAGTATTCGGGCAAAGTGAACTACGGCCCGGAGGCTTTTGATCCGGTGGCATCGACCGGCGGGATCGGGATGGTGGTCGTTGTAAAGGACACATCCCGGTTTGAGACGCTCACGCAGTTGCTCGACGAGTGCAAAGCCAAGCCTGACACCGTGACCAACGGCGTTAACTTGGGAGCACCAACTCACTTCGCGGCTTTGCAGCTGGAGCAGGCGTTTTTGGGTGCAAAGTTCCGGTTCACTCAGTCGGGAGACGGTGCCGACCGTGCTATTAAACTTGCGGGAGACCACATCGAAGTGTCGTCGTTTTCGGTCTCGGAGTATGTCGACTTTAAGTCACGGAGCCTGCGGGCGATCGCGTATCTCGGCAAGGAAAGGCACTCGGCATTGCCGGAAGTTCCGACGGCTCGGGAGCAGGGTATCGACGTTGTGTATCGCAACCGTCACTACTGGTGGTTTCCGAAGGGCACTCCGCCGGAATGTGTCGATTACATTGCCAACGTACTGAAGCAGGCCATGCAGACCGAGGACGTTCGCGACGAGCTTGCCGAACGGAAAATCGAGCCGAACTTTCTGCAGGGGCGGGAATTTGCAGATTACATCGATCAACAGGTTGCGGATGCGAAGACCGTCGGCCAGCAGAAGACTCCGGACGTTCCTGACATTCCTGCGGGAGTCGGCTGGGCACTCGTCGCGTGCGTCGTGGCGATGTTCGTCGAGCGTCGGCGAGACTTCCTTTCCGATTCGGCACGCAAAGTCTCCAGTGAAGCATCGCCCGCAACTTTACGAACTGTCGGACTGTTAACCGCGACGGCGGTCTACGTTCTCGCCATGCAGTACGGAGTTCCGTTTGTGTGGGCGACGGTTGTGTTTATTCCGTGTGGCGGGTTTCTGCTCAGCCAGCAGAAACGATCTCACGCCTTACTGCTGGCCGAAACGTCATTGCTCGTCGCGTTCGGCGTGCAGTTTATCCTGACCAAAGTCGTCGTCACCGACCTGCCGTAGGGTGCGTCTTGACGCACCGCAGCCACAAGAGAATTGGTGGTGCGTCAAGACGCACCCTACTTAAATTTCCTGCATCCAAACCATGAAAATGGTCTCGTGTCACCAACCGAAGAAGCTATTCAACTGCTGACCGCTCCGACCG
>JBLFXD010000361.1:0-7181 GCA_047611045.1 Planctomycetaceae bacterium
GTGGCGGCAGATGCAGCCGGAAGCTGTCACCGGTGTGAACATGGTCTGGGCCAGTCCCGTCAGTCCTGACGCGACGGCGACGCCGTTGTCTGTTTCATCTCACATTGCCGGGCTTACGTCGGAAGCGGGATTTCAGTTCTCGCCAGAGTTACAAAGTCTTGCAACGGAGTCTGGCGTCGAAGGAAGTGATTTCATTGCGGCGTGGCCCGAGAATGGACGGCCACGAATTCCTCTGCTGGCGTTCACGGTTTCGGATGGAGTGGTCGTGAACCCAGGGATCATCCCTTCACGGTCAGAGCGGACAACGCGAGTCAGCCAGGAGGCGAGAATTCAACCGCTCGGAATTCAATGGACCGTTTACGCGGAAATTGATACGGCAGTCGTCCCTGCATTCATTCATGAGTTTCGGCTCGACGATACGTTTCGCGTCGATGCTGTGAATGTTGTCGAAGACGACGTTGATCGGCTGAGCCACTGGGAGCATGAGGACGGGTTGCTGACGTTGCATCTCCGAGATCGTCGATCGGGTGTGCAGAATATTACGATCACGGGACAGCAAAAGCTCAACGACGGCGGGCGAGTGAAAGTCCCTCGTATCAAACCTGTGGTTGGTGAGAACGCAGAGTCGACGCTACTCATTTACGGGGCGCGACAACTTCAGGTCGACGTGGAAGGTGCAGAAGCAATTAGTGACGGACCAGTTGTCGCATCGACGGCGAGCGATTCCGACGACTTTGTCGGCCGTTTGCGCCTGAGGCCTGAGCAAAGAGCATTCATCGCGGTTGAGCAGATTCCTGTAACTCCCACGGCCTGGGTCGTCGCCGATGTCACGTCGGACGAAGTTGGTGAGTGTTATGTCTCGGCAACGATTCACCTTCATGCGGTTTCGCGACGGAGTGTGAAGATCGAACTGCCAGAATGGGCGAAGGGCAATCTGGCGGTCACGCCAACGACCGATGGGGCGGTGGTGGAAGTGGCGAGCGACCAGAATTCGATTACCGTCAGGCTCCCGCGACAGATTCCTCAACGAGTGGAGATTGCTTTGACGGCCAGGTTCAGTCCTCAGGACGGTGCATCGTTTCGCTTCCCGCCACCGGTTGTCTCGGGCGTCGATAAGCAGCGTGCAGTTGTGACTCTTTCCCAGGGTATGGCTGACTGGGAGGTTCTGCCGAGTGAAAAACTAAGCGATCTTCGGCTGAGCGAAGTCGGCGAGTTTGAGCCTCGTCTGGCGAGTGCATCCGACGAGTTCGTCGCATGGGCCGATGCGACCAGAATTTCTCGTTTGGCCTCGTCTCCAGAGTTCGAGAAACTCCCGTCATTGGTAGTCCATTCAATTCGTCCGGGTGCGCGGCAGAATGGCGTGGCGAGAACCAGCATTCTTCTGCAGACAGATCGTCCACAAATTTCATTGGATTGGCCGCAGGGTATGCGATTGATTTCCGTCCGAGTTGATGGTCAGGTTGAAAACGTTCTGCCGCCGGTTGATGGAAGACTTCGATTGCCGCTTGTCGGACAAGGTTCCATGCGGGATATCGAGCTGCTGTGGCGAACCGAGCGTGATGCCTCTGCGATGAAGGTTCAGCGGCGAACGATGCCAACTCCTCGACTAGTTGATGCCGGCCCCGTTCGATCGTTTGTAATCGCGACCCCGACACGCAGGATCAATTTGATCTCGACGCACGAGCTTCAGCAGAACAGCCGCAGCATTGCCGTGCAGCTTTCCAGACGTTGGCTGGAAGTGGCCAGACGACGTTCTTCGACTTCGGCCACGTTCGAAGCGGCGCGACAGATCGCCGAATCTCTGTCAGCGGAAACGGAGAACGCGGTCAGAGAAACCGCAACCGACGCAGCGGCGAACCTGTTTTTCGCAACGCAGGAAGACAGTACGAGCAACGGTGCCGGTAGCGTCGTGGTGGAAAAGGTTGATGGGACGCAAGTGGAATTCTGGGTAGTCGATTCTAAAGTTGACAGAATCCTCGGCAGCATTCTGATCGTCATCGTCGCCGTTCCGATGTTCGTTCTGCTGCTTGGCCTGGAAACCGGAGACCGAATCGCCAAACGTCCGGAATTCTGCTGGCTGGTTTTGGGACTGATCTGGTGGCTTTGTCTGAAAGGAAGCGGCGCCGGGTTCATCCTGGGGCTCGTGTCCTGCTTGTGGATCGCCGGTTCGTTCGTTTTCCGACGCCGGCCGAGCGTTGCTCTGCCGAGCGAATCCTGAAACCGATGGCGTTCGTCACGAACGGTCAGAGCGGCTTGTCACCGTATCGAGTATCAACACCTTTTCCGGCTGTCAGCTCGATGCGGGCGAGACCTTTTACGTTGGCGCATGCATCGAGTTCGGCGGTTCGACATTCGGCTGCGTTGGGAATCAGAAATCGGAACGGTCCGCCCGCAGACTCCGGCAAAGACTGACCGCCAAGTTGGAAGATGATCAGGCCCGAATCGCGAACGTCCGCCAGTGGAATGCTTGCTGAAAACCCGTCCGCCGACTGAAGCGTGACGTGAGTTGCCGTGTCGTCAGGTTGTGATACCTCGAGCAAACAACTGAGACGAATCGCCTCCCCCAGGCGACGAGGTTCGATGACGCTGATGTCTGCGACTCGCCCTTCAGCAGGAAGTGCCGTCAGCTCTTCGCGAGTAAACCGTTTGGGGTGATAGACAGCTCCTTCGATTGTCAGTGTCGTCTCACTCATCGCTCAATCTCTCCGAGCTTTCTTGCCGGTATCCGCGTCAATGTTGTTACCTGTCCGATCGCGACTCTGCGGAGTATTTGGCTTGTCTATCGCAAAGATTTGGCATCGGTGATGCCGGCCTTGTCAGTCCTCGCCGTCATAGCTGATCAGGCTGAAGCATTCGGTCGGCGCCAGTTTTTCACGACCGCCCAGGAAGGTCAGTTCGATCAGAAAGGCGCACCCGACGACTTCCGCGCCGGCGTGTTCGCACAGTTTGACGCACGCTTCCATTGTTCCGCCGGTGGCTAACAGGTCATCGATCAGCAGGACTCGGTCACCGGCCTTCACGGCGTCGGTGTGCATCTCCAGCGTGTCGGTGCCGTACTCGAGTTCGTAGTGAAACGCTTTGGTATCAAACGGCAACTTGCCTGGTTTACGAATCGGCACGAACGCCGCGTTCAACTCAAGTGCCAGCGGCGTGGCGAAAATGAATCCGCGAGCCTCGGCGGCGCAGATCGCGGTGATGCCTGCGTCGCGATACTTATCGGCGAACTGCCGGATCACCTCTCGAAAGGCGTCCGGATTGGCAAGCATCGGCGTGATGTCGCGAAACATGATGCCCGGCTTCGGAAAGTCGGCGATGTCTCGGATATGCTCTTTCAAATCTGACATGTCAGTTGTCCTCAAAGTTGAAACTCGTCGATGCGGAACGTCTTCGCTCATGGATTCGCTGCTTCTGCGAGACTATCCTGCCTCGCCCGTTGATTGCCGACTTCGATCGTTCGATTCTGCGGGCTGTTGATGTCAGAGGCGGCGTTGGCCGCCCAGGTGACAATCAATCTGGCGGAACAACTTCGCCCAACTCTACGACAGCGGAACCATCGAACTGTGGTCAGGCGAAAGAACGATTCAAAAAAGAAAGCGGCGACGCGGGAGAGAATACAGCCCTCTTCGTCGGCTGACCACTGGCCCAAGGCCGTGGGCATCGTCGTGCTGGGGTGTGTTGCTCAAGCTTTTGCACTGCAGAGTGTTCTGGGCAGCGACGTCACCGCGACACGAATTCTTAGTCGGCAGTTGTGGAGCGATCTCGCCGGGCTGCTCGGCGGTCGGATTCAGATCAACCCGGTTGATCAGTCTGCAGTTTGCGATGTCCCGTTTATGTCTCTGTTGATCGTGCTTGCGGTTGCTTCCGCCGTGGCGTTAGCGGGATTTGCAGTCGTCGCTTCGGTCAGAAGAAAGTCACGACCGAGTGGGAATACCCTGTCCCCGATTGAGAAAACGTTTCGCGTTGCGGCCAATGGCTGGCGCTGGTGGTTGCTTCCCTGGCTGTGGGAGATGGCACGCATTCTCGCCTTCACCGGTGGCTTCGAAACGACCATGGTCATCATGACCGCGTTGTATCACTACGTGCTGGCAGTGTCGGTGGCCGGGTGGAGTGCGTCGCTGGTCGTTCCGTTGTTCCGCTCGACCGACGAATCAGACGCGTTGAGGCTGGTCTCCAGTGCGGATCAGAAGTCGGGTTACACCGTGCCGAAGGTGTTGCTGGTTGCGGTGGCTGCGTACGTCGTTGTTTTTACGACGATGAACTGGCAATTGTTTCAAGGCATGCTCGTTCCGCACGGCGACTCCGTCATGTACGAGGAGCATTTGTGGAACGTTCTTCACGGGAAAGGTTTCCGCAGTTATCTGGATCAGGGATTGTTTCTCGGTGAGCACATTCAGGTCATTCATCTGGCCTTGCTGCCGCTCTACGCAATCTGGTCTTCGCACCTGCTGCTTGAACTGTTCGAAAGTCTGGCCTTGGCCGCTGGAGCGATTCCTGTGTTCTGGATGGCTCGTCGCTGGTCAGGATCGAACGGAGCGGCAGTATGTCTCGCGATGGCTTACCTGCTGTATTCGCCGTTGCAGTTTCTCGACATCGCCATCGATCTAAAAACGTTTCGCCCGATCTGTTTTGGTCTGACGGCGATGTTGTTCGCGCTCGACCAGCTTGAACGAGGCCGCATCAAGTCGACGGTTACCCTCTTCTTCGTCGCGCTACTGGCAAAAGAGGATTTTGCTTTGATCCTCGCACCGCTTGGTTGCTGGGTTCTCGTGCAGCCGTTTCTCAAGAAGCGACAGACGGCGGCTGATGGCGTGAGCTTGCTGCCAGAATTTCTGTCGTCGAAAAAGCTGGCCGCGCAGTACGGAGCAGGGCTGGTGGTTGCCTCCGTCGGTTACGTGCTGCTGACGACGCGTGTTCTGATTCCGTGGTTCCGCGACGGGGACGAGGTTCATTACGTCCGCTATTACTCGAAATTCGGAAGCTCGATGGGCGAGATCATTCTCAACATGCTGACTCAGCCGGGGTTGCTGATTGAGGAACTCGTCACCGTTTCGTCGATCAGTTATCTGCTGGGACTGCTGCTGCCGCTGGCGTTTCTGCCGCTGCTGTCGCCTGCCCGCTTCGGAGTCGCCGTTCCGATTCTGGGGCTGCTGTGTCTCAATGAAATCGTGAAGGGCGATCCTCAGCCGCATCACCACTTTCATGCTCCGGTTGTTCCGGTACTGTTCTGGGCGGCTGCCCATTCGTTGCAGAATTTGCGCAGCGATTCGGAGAGTCGGGTTCGGCTTCTGGCCGATCGATTTCTGAGTTCTGATCGGCTGTTCGTTCCGGGTTTCGTGCTCGCACTGTGTTGCGCCGTCGGAGCCGTCGTGGGGATGTCGCCGCTGAGTGTGAAGTTCTGGGATTCGGGTTCGTTCTTCCACTGGGGGAAACTCTACGTTCCGTCGGAACGTGCTGAGAAGTTTGCCGCCGTGCTTGGGCAAATCCCGCCCGAAGCTCGCGTCGCGTCGACGGACTTCGTCCATCCGAGGTTCACGCATCACGAGCGGTCTTATGACTACAGCCACTATCTCAGAAAAGTTGCCGGCTACGAGAGTCAGGTGCCTGAGGACACGGACTTCATCGTGATCGACACGCAGCACTACTACAGCGACATCAAGAGTCCCGACGAAATTCGAGAGTTGCAGGACGAGCCCGATAAATGGGAACTTTTGGAAGATCGCACCGACGGGTACTTCATCGTTTTGAAACGCCGGCGATGAACGAGAAAGAACAGCGCGGCGTTCACGACCGCTTGATGCCGGCTTCGTCGAAAGCTTTCGACACGTTTGCGTAGCAAGTCTTCAGAGCAGAGACCGGATCGTAGCCGGGTTTGCCGGAAACCATGCCGCTGACTTCGCACGAGATGTCGCCCGAGTAGCCACCCTCGTGCAGAGTTCGCAGGATCGTGACAAAGTCGATCGTGCCGGCCTCGCCCGGAAGTCGAAACTCGACACGAGACTTCTTGCCATCCTTCGATGTGGCCTGAACGGCGTCCTTCACCGCAACGTGCCCGATGTGCGGCAGGGATTCCTCGACTGACTTAACGAGAGGGATGTCTCGAAACGCGTAGTGGCTGTAGTCGTAGACCATTTTCAGCCATTGAGCATCGCCGATTTGATCGATCAACCAGACGGCTTCGGACGGTTTCGACATGCCACCGCCTCGGTGAGGTTTCACGCAGGTCACAACTCCGAGCGATTTGCCCAAAGTCACCCAGTCGCCAACCCGATCGACAAACATGGTTTTCTTGTCGTCCCAGTTTCCGCCACCGAGAACTGTCTGAACGACGGGCGGTTTCCCGGAGCCAAGGTCGTTGGCCAGTTGAAAGACCGACTTCAGGCGTTCGAGTGTTGCCTTGTGTTTGGCGTTGTCGGATTCGGGAGAAACATGCTCCATTAAAGAGGTCAGGACCAGGCCCGAGTCGCTCAACTGTTTGCGAATATGCGATCGCCGACTCGATGGCATGTGACCCGGGGCGGCGTCCCAGTCCGGCCAGACCGTGATCTCGACGGAGTCGTAGCCAGCCTTGGCGACCAGGTCGATCGTCTTTTCGGTCTTGAGCTGTTTTGCTCCGTACGTGCTGAAACCAAGCAGCATTCTAGACCGGGTTTGTCCGTCGTTCGCCTGGACGCTCTGGGCCGGAAGCAGCGTACTCGCCGCAGCGGATGACATCGCGGCAACGGATTGTGACAGGAAGCTTCGCCGTGACTGTGGCATGTTGGGTTTCCGTTTGATCGATGATTCGGTTCGGGGGACTCCACGGCGGACCGCGGCTCTGGCGAGAGTACGTAATTCCGGCTTCGCTGGCGAATTAACCTGAGCAACTGCGGTCGTAAGCCGCTGCTGGCTGTCGGTCAGCGGATTCTCTCTCGACAGACCATCCTTTGCAGGTTTCTCAAATTCACAAGCTGAGGCGACGCAGGCTTTGTAGTTTACCGGTGTTGTGTGGCGGGTTGCTGCCAAAAGAGGTTTAACGAGGATCAAAAAGGAAAAACCTCTACATCCGCTTCAATTCGGGGAATCGTTCTAACCGATAAAGTCTAAACCACGCCGTGGAGTCTGCGCGGGATGTGATGATGTACAAATCGTCATGCTCAGCTCGACGGTGTACTGGTAGCCAGGCCGGTTAAACGGTTTGGCTA
>JBLFXD010000362.1:0-7174 GCA_047611045.1 Planctomycetaceae bacterium
ACCGCTGACCGGCGACATGCTCGACGAGCGGCATTTGACCGGCGAAGTCTGGCTGCCGGGACGTTCGACCGAAGCCCTCGGAGAAACTCGCCCGATCACGCTGGCCGAGTATCGTCCCGGCGTTTTCGAAACAAGACTGCCCGTCAGCGAGGCCGGCAACTACGTGGTTCGAGTGAACGACCCGGTTACGCTGGAACCGGTCGATGTTTTCTTTCAAGTGTCCGATCTCTCCGTCGAGCGTCGCAGCGCAACCCGCAACCGATCGCTCCAGGAAAGTATCGCCGCCGAAACCGGCGGCAGAAGTTGCGAGCTGTACGACGCTCAGCAAACGCTGGCAAAGTTCGATCCGCCACGACTTTCCGAAACCACCGTCGAAGTCATTCCTCTGTGGAGCACCTGGCTCACCTTCGGATTGGTCATCAGCGTGATGTTTGCCGAGTGGTTGCTGCGTAAATTCACCAACCTGACGTAGTGGCGGTTTGCGTTTTTCGGCGGCTTTCGAAGACGCGCACTTCAGCCGCGAAGCGGCGACAGCAGATAGCCGTGGGTGTAAACCCACGGGAACGGGTCGGATCGAACAATTGAGCCGCGAAGCGGCGGCAGCAGAGATGGCGTCTGTCGTCGCTTCGCGACTCGAAATTGTGCAAGTTCAAAACCTGCGGCTGCGGGATGAACGATTCGCATGGCTCTGACCACGCATCCTCAGGATGGGCTCGGCTTGCTTGCCGATCTGGGCCTGTTTCGACGACACTCTCGGGTGAATCGATCATCTGTTTACTTGGCGATTGAGTCCTCGCTCGGATTTTACCATTTGAATGGTCGATCATATTTCGCGGTTCACGCCGCATCGTTTAACCGCGGTCCGCAGGGGAGTGCGTTTCCGGCGACGACCATTGGTCACCGTACAACGAACGCCCTCCCTTACTGGTCGCGGCTGAACGAGTCTCATTCCTCCAGAGACTCTCAGGATCATGGAATGTCGGATCGGTTGATTACGGACCAGCAGGAGTTTGACGATCTCTGTGCGCACATTCGCGAATCAGGAATCGTCGCTTTTGACACGGAGTTCATCTCCGAAAACACCTACCGTCCCAAGCTGTGCTTAATCCAGTTGGCGACGCGAGAACAGGCGGCCGCAGTCGACCCGTTCGAAGTGGATGTCTCCGACTGGTGGAACATCATGAAGGACGACCAGACCACGATCGTCGTGCATGCCGGACGGGAAGAGTCCCGATTCTGTCTGACCGCTACCGGAGAACGTCCTCGGTTGCTGGCCGACGTGCAACTGGCCGAGGGGCTGCGAAGTTCCAGCTACCCGCTCAGTTACGAACGGCTGCTGCAGCGAGTTCTTAACCAAACGGTCAGCTCGACCGAAACGCGAACGGACTGGCAGCGCAGGCCGCTGACCGAACGTCAGATTACCTACGCGGTTGACGATGTGCGTTACGTTCTGGAAGTGTGGGATCGGCAGAAGGCCTGGCTCGAAAAGAAGAACCGCCTGACCTGGGTGGAAGAAGAGTTCGAACGCCTGCTCGACGACATGGAAGCCGAACGCGACGGCGGGCAGTGGATGAAACTCTCGGGCGTGCGTCGTTTGAACTCTCGCCAGCTGGCAGTCGTCCGCGAGTTGTACCGCTGGCGAGAAGAAACGGCCGCGACGCGCGATCAGCCGATGCGCCGGATCCTGCGAGATGACCTTCTCATTGACCTGGCACGGCGTCAGCCAAAGACCGAGCATGAGCTGCTCAACTCGCGCGACATGAACCGAACCAACTTCCGTCGCAACGCGGGCGAGATTGTGGCGGCCATCAAAACGGCAATGGATCTGCCGCAAAGCGACATTCCGTCGAGGTTCCGTAACAACGATTCCGGACCCGACGAGCCGGTGCTCGGCAAGCTGCTGGCACTCGCTCTTGCTAACCGGTGTGCCGAGCTTCAGCTTTCGGCCGGAATCGTCGGCACGTCGAACGACCTGAAAGAATGGATCCGCTGGTACGGAGACGGGTCAAAGCCCGACAAGGCTCCGCGATTAAGCAAAGGCTGGCGAGCCGAAGTCTGCGGCGACCTCCTGCGAGACGTCCTCGAAGGCAACATCAGCTTGCGAGTAGCCGATACGAATTCGGAACATCCGCTCGTCTTCGAACGCGTCGATTCATAGCGACCAGTTGCTGCATCGTCTGACGTTTTGAGTTCTTGCATTAAAGATTTGAGCCACAGAGATCACAGAGGGCACGGAGCATTTAGTCGAACACTAATCTCCGTGTCCTCTGTGATCTCTGTGGCTAATTTTCGTTTTACGGCTGGGAGCTTCACTATGGCAAACTGTTTCGTTTCGACCGTTCGAGTTCTCATTGTTCTGCTACTGGTTGCTGCCAGCTCGCACGTCAGTCAGGCGGCGGAGATCCCGACCGCCGCTCCCGAAGACGTCGGGATGTCATCCACGAAGCTGGCGAAGGTGGACGACGTACTTGACCGACTGGTCGAGCAGAAACGGTTGGCGGGTGGGACGGTTGTGATCGCCCGGCGCGGGAAGATCGTGCACTTCAAGTCGTACGGCATGGCGGACATCGAGTCCAAACGAGCGATGAAGAACGACGCGATCATGCGGTTTTACTCGATGAGCAAAGCGATCACGTCCGCCGCCGTGATGATCCTGGCGGACGAAGGCAAGCTGGATGTCAACGACGCTGTCTCGAAGCACATTCCCGAATTGCAGGACGTAAAGGTTGCGACATCCGACGGGCTGGTCGCTCCGAAGCGAGAAGTGACGATCGCCGATTTGTTGCGGCACACAGCCGGCTATACCTACGGGGGTTCTTCGCAGCCGGCTGCCGATGCCGCGTTCAAGAAAGTCGACCCGCTTGACCACGAGCGAACGCTCAAGCAGATGGGCGAGCGACTTGCCGACGTCCCGCTCGCCTTTCAGCCCGGCGAAGACTGGATCTACGGTATTTCGATCGACGTCCTTGGTCGAGTGATCGAAGTCGCGTCCGGACAACCATTGGACAAATTCCTGAAGAAGCGAATCTTCAAGCCGCTCGGCATGAGAGACACTGGTTTCTTCGTCCCGAAAAAGAAACACGATCGATTCGCCCCGGTCTACAACTCGGACGAGCAAGGCAAGCTGACGGTCGGCGACAACGAAGCTCACCGTGACTTTTCAAAGCCCCGAGCGTTTCTGTCCGGTGGTGGCGGGCTTGTCTCGACGGCTCGTGACTACCTGCGATTTCTGATGATGATCCAGCAAGGCGGGACACTCGACGGAAAACGAATCGTGTCCGAAAAGTCCGTCCAACTGATGACGACCAGCCAGCTCCCGAAAGAAGTCCCGCACATTTACTTCGGTGATCAACAGCGAGTCGGCGTTGGCTTCGGTTTCGGATTCTCAGTCCGCGAGAAGATGTCCGACTGGGATCCCACCGGCCGAGTCGGCGAATACGGCTGGGGCGGCATGGCAAGCACCCACTACTGGGTCTCCCCCAAAGACGAGCTGATCGTCATCACCCTCGAACAAACCCTGCCCTACTCCTTCATGACCGAATTCGCCGTCAAATCCCTGATCTACGACGCGCTCGAAGACTGATTGATCGTCGCCAATGGCAGCGCTGTTGAGGGATAGCCCCGGTTGCTCGTCAACCGGGGTCGCGCAGTGACACGAGGCAATCTCTTCCGGCTTCGCCGCACTGGTTGGCGAGCAACCAGTGCCACACCGCGAAAACGATGGATCGTGCCCAACACTACGCAACGGCAATCCTACTCAGTCGGTCCCACGTACCAAGTTTTACCAAATGGCTTGCCGAGGTATTCGAAGTATTGTTGCTCTTCCTTGTCGTTAAGCTTTGCTCGAAATCGTGACTCAAGGTTTCGGAATTTTGCAAGTTGGTCTTCATTGTAGCCACGCGTGTTTGAGTAGTAGTGAGGCCAATTGTCGGAACCTCTATCGAGGAACTTGTCTGAAAAATTCCAGTCATCAAAGCGGTCTGTGTTTAGATCGATCAATTTCGGAAGACAGTATCTGAAAAGCTCCCGTGGATCACGTGTTTGAAGGGCGATCTGAGAAAAGCGGCGATGTTGTGCTGTTGACAGGATCTCTGAAATGAACCAGCTGTGTTTCATTTTAACCTTGTCGACTTGTTCTGGTGTCAATTGGAGTTCTGCCTGAATGGCTTTATCTCCAATCAGCATGGATCGCCCAAACGATGAGTATACAAGCGGGTGCTTCTCTACAGGGGATGGAACGAAGATCCTCCCATCTGATTCAGGCAGTCGCGATGAAGGTGGTTCTGTGTATGGGATATTAAAACGTGTTACGACGGTTTCTTCGGAACCAACCTCCACATGAAGGACGACCTCTTGAGTCTTCATGAGACTTGGCCACCAGAAGAGAGAGACTGTTTGGCCCTTGACTGTAATAGTGTGTTCGACTGGAACTCCTGCGATTCTATGACGAACCATCGCGAGTGTGACGACTTCCTGCCTGGCTTCAGACAAGCGTCGCAGACGGGAGATCGTCTGGCTGTATCCGTACTGCCCCAGCCACTCGGCCGTCGCGCACAAAACAACGACAACTGCGAGAACGTAGATAACGAACGTTCGCTTTCGAATCACGACTAACGATTCAGTGTTACCGGCGATTGCTCGTGGTTCTTGCTGTCTCTTCGTTGAATTCGACTTGTTGGTCATGATCTTGTCTCAGTTTTTCGGCATGAGTCGATTGTTGCGAAATGTCGTAACTATCTTGAAATCGCATTGCCGAGTTACTTGCGAATTGCTCTTCGTAACAGGTTGTGGGTGATCTGTTGGACTCGGTCGTCGGGGCCGTGGGGGCGGGACCAGTGGGACCAGGGGAGCCAGTGGCCGGGAGGGGTTGCCAGATCCTGGCACCACCAGATGGTTGAGGCGTTGAAGACGAAGTTGCCTTTCGGGCCGGGGTAGATGGTGGATGTCCATTGCTGCGGGTTCACTCCGCCTTGTAGTGCCGTTCCTTCGGCGACGATTTCCAGGCCGGGAATGTCGGTCGGTGGGTCGCCGTGATATTCCCACCCGATCAGGCCGGGGATGGCCTCGCCTTCCTTCATCCCGGTTCCTTCGAAGATCCAGTGATCCGGTTTCGTGCAGACCCAGTCGCCGCCGCCGTTGACGGGATCGACGTTTCGGGAACCCATCAGGTAACCCTCGTCCGGGCCGCGATGGGGAAACGGGCCGTTGTCTTTTTCACGAGCCTCGGCGAATTTGTAGTTGCCACCGTACGGCCCGCCTCGAAAGATGATGCGATTGGGATCGCCGGCTGAACTCGCGCGGAACGGAGTCACCCAGCACACTGAATTGCCGGATAGAAACAGCAGGTTGACACCTTCGTCGCGCATCTTGACGGCGCTGTTGTACTGTCGAATGTCCCAGTACTCGTCGTGGCCGATGCTGATGAACGCTTTGCACCGCAGGCCGCGTTCCGGCGTCAGCATGTCGCTGTTCGAGCAGTACGTGACGTCGTATCCGTGCTTCTCAAGCCAGTAGGCCATCGGAAATTCGAAGCACAACCATTCGCCCGAACCGATCGTCTGTGGATTCTCGAAGATCTGCGAATACTTTCCGTACGGCCGATCGAAACTGACGTCGGCCCACGGCCCCTGATTTCCTTTGGGATGCGTGTAGACCGAATACCCGTCGGGCCATTGGTTGTAGGCCTGCCACGTGTTGTCGGAACATTGCAGCAGGATGTCGGCCGGCCGGTCGTCGCGGACGATGAACACGACATAGTTCTGCCAGTAGCCGAAGCCAGACGAGTCGGACTCGGTCGTGAGTCGTCCCAGATAAACGCCGCTCGGCCAGTCGTCGGGGATCGTCAACGTCGTTGACGGTTCCCACTTGCATTCCCGGATGCGCTTCTCGCCGACTTCCGGAATCGGTTGAGCGGTTCCATTGAACGGTCCCAGCTTTGTCATCAGCCTCGCGCCGCGACCGCCGTAGTAGCCAGTGCGGAATATCTCGATACTGAATTTCTGAGCGGGATCGGTCGACACCATGATGTCGATCGATTCGCCCGCCGAAACGCTTTGCTTTGAACAGTAGCCTTCGACCGGCGGGCAGCGCAATCCGCCGCGTTTGTCGAGCCGCACTCGCGTCAGTTGCCAGTCGCGCGACCCCTGCTTCTTGTTCTCACGCCGAATGAGCGTCGGATCGCTCGCAGTTCTGGGGGCTTGAGTTTCGGCTACCCGCTCCTGTGCAACAGCGTCTGCTCCTGGTCCCGCAGACGTGACCGCGCTGGCAAGCGTTACGGCCGCCGCATTCTTGAGAAGGTCCCGCCGGTTGATTTCAATAGGATGTTCTTCGTTCATCGCTTCCCTTTCTTCCTGACGACCGTCGAACTGCGTCGACTCGCGGTCTTTGAACGTTGCGGATGAATCAGTAGCCCGTTGAAAGAGTCTGCCACTGGCTCTGCAAACGATGTTCAGTATGAGCGACTCAAGGCGATTCCGCACTGGCGGCTCCAGTGCCACATGGTGAAATCTACAAATGGCCTCTGCAATGGAGCCCTCAGGGTAACCTCGGACACGCGTCGCATTCGTGACATTCTTTCACTTTGCGATCGTTACAGTCAGAATGGTCGGCGATGACAGCTTGCCGTTCAGCAATCCGCAACGACCGGACCTCACAACAAACAAAGGATGAGCTCATGCACCGATGCCGTTTCCACGTGAAAAGCCTCGTCTTAGTTTCGCTCGTCCTGTTACTGGCGGAGGCGGTCGTCTTCAGTGCCGAACCAGTCGACATCGGTAATCGGCTGGAGCTGTTTGTTGACGATCACCTCATCAGCGAAACCAAAGGTGACGTCCGCCGGCAGATGGTTCGCCCGGAGCCGAAAGAGGTTGTTTTCGAAACAGGGGAGTCGTGGGAAGGCAACACGAGCGGTTACTACACCGTGTTTCGGGACGGCGACCTGTACCGCATGATCTATCGCGGATGGCAACACGACGCAAAGATGAAGGCCGCTCACAAGGAAGTCACGTGTTACGCCGAAAGCAAAGACGGTATCCACTGGTCGAAACCGAAACTCGGATTGTTTGAGTGGAACGGCTCGAAGGAGAACAACATCGTCTGGCTGGGACCGGGCACGCATAACTTCACCGCCTTCCGGGATCAGAACCCAAAGGCCCCGACCGCGTCGCGTTACAAA
>JBLFXD010000363.1:0-7133 GCA_047611045.1 Planctomycetaceae bacterium
CAACGCCGAAACTTCAGCGAAGGCTCAGCTAGACGATGGCGTGGCCTCGGCGCCTGAGTCGACGCAGCCGGACGACGAATCCGGCAAAGCCGCCTCGGACGAACAATCTGATTCCTCAGCTTCCTCACCGGTAACTGAGTAATCGACAACTGAGTGATTGACGCCAGATTCTGGTCAATTCGCTTCGCTACAGAGTCCCGATCGGCGGGACTATACTCCCGGCTTCCACAGGGATGAGGTCTTGCGAAGGGATACGTTTTTCGCCAGATGCCCGGTTCTCGATCCACGTTCAGCAGAAAACAGCTCGGATTATGAAGGTTCTCGTTATCGGCCAGGGCGGCCGCGAACACGCCCTCCTCTGGAAACTCAAACAGTCGCCTTCGGTCGACGAAGTTTTCTGTGCTCCCGGAAACGCCGGCACCGCCGCTGACGGCGTGAACGTCGACATCGCCGATAACGACATTCAGGCACTCGTGAAATTCGCCGTCAAAGAGGAAATCGGTCTGGTCGTCGTCGGTCCGGAAGTCCCGCTGTGCGCCGGAATCGTTGACGCGATGGAGAAGGCCGGTGTCAAAGTGTTCGGCCCGTCCAAGGCTGCCGCACAACTCGAAGGCAGCAAGATCTTTGCCAAACAGGTGATGCGTCGAGCGAACGTTCCAACGGCCTCGGTAGAAATCTTCAACCGAGCCGAGGAAGCGATCGGCTGGCTCAACAAGCAGGAAGATGCTCCGTGGGTTGTGAAAGCGGATGGCCTTGCTGCAGGCAAAGGCGCGATCGTCTGTGCTGACCGCGCAGAAGCTGTCGACGCGGTCAAGCTGATCCTGACGCAGCGCGAGTTCGGCGCCGCGGGTGATCAGCTCATCATTGAAGAATGCCTCGTCGGGCAGGAAGCGAGCATCCTGGCGATTGTCGACGGCACGACGATCATCCCGCTCGAAACCTCGCAGGACCACAAGCGAGCCTACGACAACGACGAAGGACCCAACACCGGCGGGATGGGTGCTTACTGCCCCGCTCCCGTGGTGACTCCCGAGCTGATGGACGAGATTCTCCAAAAAGTCCTGCTCCCAACCGTCCACGCAATGAACACCTCGGACATGCCGTTTCGCGGCATTCTGTACGCCGGAATCATGCTCACCGAAACTGGCCCGAAAGTCCTGGAATACAACGTCCGCTTCGGCGATCCGGAATGTCAGCCGGTTCTGATGCGTCTCAAGTCGGACCTCGCCCAAATCCTTCTCGCCGCCGCCGAGCATCGTCTGGAAGAAGTCGAGCCGCTGGAGTGGGATCCTCGCCCGTCGATCTGCGTCGTAATGGCCTCGGAAGGCTATCCCGCTTCGTATGAGAAAGGCCGTCCAATCGCCGGTCTGGACTCGGCGGCCGAACTGGACGACGTGAAAGTCTTCCACGCCGGAACTAAAATCGCCAAAGGAAAAGTAGCCAACAACGGCGGCCGAGTCCTCGGCGTAACCGCCCTTGGCGACGACCTCGCCGCCGCAAAGGCGAAGGCCTACGAAGCCGTCAACCGAATCAACTGGAACGGCGGATGGTTCCGCAACGACATCTCCGACAAAGCCTCGTCGTGAGCGTTCACGGATCAACGACGTGTCCAGGTCGAAAGTCGTGCATCCCATCCGCGACTGATGTCAGGCTCCCGGTCCGGCACTCATCCCCGTCCGGCGCTCATCCCCGCAGCCAATTTGGATCGCAACAGCAACGCCGAAGTTGTGTGTCTGAGGTCGAATGAGAGTCCGCCACGGAGGGCCGGCCCACCTACGTGGAGCGACGGTTGCGCAAGTTTTAGACTGGTGGACTACACTCGGCTGAACGGAGACGGCGAGGCATCGCGAAGAAACACATCTTATTTGTCTGCGATCAGTGCCTGCCGAGTACGAACTCCGCACCTTCACCTGTAAGGCCTGAAGACTTATGCCATCCAACGATGATTTTCTCCGCAGACAGGAACGCGGGTTCGACCCCGACGACATTCCCTGGGATCAGATCACAAAACGCATTCGACCGATTCTGATTTTGATTGCCGTGGGGATCGTGCTGTTCGCGAGCAAGTCGGCGTTTTATAACGTCGAGGCGAGCGATGAAGGCGTCGTCCTTCGGTTCGGCAGAAAGATCGCCACGGTGCCTCCGGGACTTCACATGAAGATGCCTTGGCCAATTGACAAGGTTTATCAGGTGCCCGTTCATCGGATCCAGTCGTTGGAATTCGGGTTCGAAACCTCTCAGGCAGGGCGTAAAACGGTCTTCGCTTCGGAGACGTCGGACGATCTGGCAGTTGCCGAGATGCTGACCGGCGACCTGAATCTGGGACACGTCGAATGGGTGGTCCAGTACCGAGTCAAAGAACCGATGGACTTTCTGTTCAAGATCGGCAGCACCGATAGCGTTAGCCAGAGTGTCTTGCCCAGCGGGATGTCATCCGACGTTAACCCGGCGGTACCAGACACGATCAGCGATGTTTCCGAGTCTGTCATGCGAAAGCTCGTGGGTGATTCCAGCATCGACTACGTGCTGACGATCGGCCGCGAGCAGTTGGCCGCCGAGGCTGAGCAACTGATCCAGGAGGAACTGGATAGCTTCGAGGCGGGAGTCGAGATCATCACCGTCAAGCTGCAAACAACTTCGCCGCCCACCGCAGAGGTGCAGGACGCGTTCCAGGAGGTCAACCGCGCTCGGCAGAAGAAGGAGCAGGTGGTTAACGAAGCTCAAGGCGAGCGGAACAGTTTGATTCCGGCCGCTCGCGGAGCCAGAGACAAAACGATCGCCGAAGCCGAGGGTTATCAGAACCGCGTCGTACTCGAGACAACGGGACAGATCAGTGCGTTTCTTGCTCAGCTGGCCGAATATGAAAAGGCTCCCGACGTGACTCGGAAACGGCTTTATCTGGAAGCGATGGAAGTGGTCCTCGCTCAGGCCGGCGACAAGACGATCATTGATGATTCAGTGCGTGGCGTGTTGCCGTTCCTGAACCTCGATCAGCGCAGTCCAAAGCCCACTCTCCCGACTGGAGGTGCACGATGAAGACTAAAATTGCCGTCATCTTTTTCGTGGTTCTCGGGATTGCCGCCGTCGTTCTGAACGCGAGCACTTTTGTCGTCGAGGAGGGGAAGCAGGTCATCGTGACCGAATTCGGTAAACCCGTCGACGACGTTCAGACGTCTGGTCTGCACTTCAAGACGCCGTTCATTCAGGAAGCGTTCTATCTGGAAAAAAGGCTGCTTCCCTGGGACGGCTCACCCGAGAGTATGCAGACGAAAGATAAGAAACGAATCGACATCGACGTCTGGGCTCGCTGGCGTATCAAAGATCCGATGACGTTCTTTGTGAAGGTCCGGAACGAAGCACGCGGACAGAAAATCCTCGACGACCTGGTTGATTCGGCGGTGCGCGACGTTGTCGCACGTCACAACCTGATCGATGTCGTTCGCAAGTCGAACGCAGAATTGATTTACGAGACGGAAGAACTGGAACGCACGGAAGCCGACACGGTCGCGGGCAATGGCCGGGACGACGTCGAAGCTGAGATTCTCGAGGGCGTCAATCTGAAGGAATACGGCATGGAGCTGGTCAAGGTCCGTATCAAACGAGTCAATTACGTCGCCTCGGTCCGCGCGACTGTCTACATGCGAATGATCTCAGAGCGATTGAAAATCGCGAAGTTGTACGAGTCGGAGGCGGTGGAAGAAAAGAATCGCATCCTTGGTCAAACGCAGAAGGAGCTTGACCAGATTGAAGGCGAGATGGAGCAGAAGTCCGCAGAAATCCGTGGAGAAGCCGATGCCCAGGTGATCGAGTTGACCGCCGGGGCCTACGGCCAGTCCCCGGAGTTCTATGAATTTCTGCGGCGACTGGAGGTCTTGAAAAAGACGCTCGATCAGGACACCCGCCTGATACTGTCGACCGAAGGCGACCTGCTCCGAATGCTTAAGGATCCGGGAGCTTCGGAAACGGCCCCCTTGCTTCCTCAGAAATTCAACCCGTAACAAGTCAACTGTCTCGAACGAATCGATTCGTGCAGCCAGTGCCCGAATGTTTTCAAGGTATCGTGCTGCAATATCGATCTATGAACCGGAGCCTGAATCTATGCAACGTCTCATCACCCTGGCTGTGCTGGCCATCACTCTGGCTGTCGTCTCGTCCGTGCGAGCGGAGGATGATGCTGCAAAGGCTCAACAAATCGTCGACCGAGGAATCAAGGCCGCTGGCGGTGCGAAGGCGCTGAACAGGCTGAAGATCGCTGCCGTTGAGGACAAGGGCCTGTACTACGGAATGGGTGAAGGCGTGCCGTAGGAAGGGAAATTCCAGACGTCTCTGCCCGACAAATTTCGAGTAGAGATCGTCAATGCGTTTGTGATCGTCGTCGACGGCGAACAAGGTTGGCTCAGCGCGCAAGGCAGGACTGTTGAAATGCCAGCCGAACAACTGGCAGAACAGAAGAAACAACAACACACCAGTTTCGTGGCAACATTGATTCCGCTCGCGAAACCGAGCAAGAAATACAAACTTTCGCTGTTCGGTGAAGCGGAAGTTGACGGCCAACAGTGCGACGGCGTCACGGTGGCCAGCGACAAACAAAGATCCGTGACGCTTCTGTTCAGCAGAAAGTCGGGGCTGCTTCGGAAATCAGAATGCGTTGTCTATTCGGACGAACTGAAGCAAGAAGTCGTCGAAGAAATCGTTTACTCAGACTACCGCGATGTTGACAACCTGAAAGTCGCGCACAAACTCGCCATCAATCGCGATGGCAAGAAATTTGTCGTCAGCGAGACTCAGAAAATCAGCCTGAAAAAGGAAGCTGACCCGAGCTGGTTTGCAAAGCCTGAGTAACACGGAAAGTTGAATCGAGCAGGAAGAGCCGAGCCTCACATTTTCCTGGGCGATGTGAGGCTCGCTGCCGTCTTTCGACAACGACCGACTGCCGACAAATGTCCGTCAGATACTGGCAAGCTGTTCGGTGGCGTTGCCGAACTCTGGCAACCGCACTCCCATGCGGTCCATCAGGCTGAGATACAGCGACGACATGGAACGCTGTTTGCTTTTCTCGAAGTCCAGGCTGCGACCGGTTTCCAGGGTTCCACCGAGTCCGCCACCGAGAAGCAGCGGAACTTTCGGAGCACTGTGAGCGGTCCATTGCTCGTTGGCCATCATGATGCAACTGTTGTCGAGGACCGTGCCGTCGCCTTCCTGCATCGAGTCAAGTCGACTGACCAGGTAAGCGTACTGCTCGACCCAAAATCGGCTGATTGATGCAAACTCTTTGTTCTGCCACCCATGAGAAAAGCTGTGATGGTCGTCGCGGAGCCCTAGGAATGGATAGACCTGACCTGACAGATTGTTCGTCAGAACCATCGTCGCAAAACGCGTGCGATCTGCCTGAAACGCGAGAGCGATGACGTCGCACATCAGGCGAGAGTGTTCATCCAGCTGAGTCGGCAAGCCATCGGCCGGGCGCTTCGACTTGATCATGTCCAGGTCTTTTCGTTCCTCTCCCTGACGCTCCTGCATCTTCGAAATCCGTTGTTCCACTTCACGGACTGAGGTTGCATACTCGTCGATTTTCGAACGATCGGATGTCGAAACCTTTCGCGAGACATCGTTCAGCTGACCGAGCACGTGGTCGAGCACGCTGAGCTGCATTTTGCTTCCGCGGCTCTCGAACAGGCTGTCGAACGCCAGCGACGGATAAAGCTCGGACGGAACAGGAGCAACCGGCGAACTCCATGAAACATGCGAGGCATACATCATCGAATAGCCGGACTCATGGAAACCGCTGACCGGCCGCTCGCAGGCCAGCACCAGACTCGGAATCGCTGTCTCGCCGCCGAGTCGTTGAGCAAGGATCTGGTCCATGCTCGTCGAAGCGAGAATCTCACGGCCACCTTTGGGCCGAACGCCGGTCAACATTCCGGCCGCCCCTTTGGCGTGTCCACCGACGACGTCTCCCGGATGAGCCAGGCCGTTGACGAAGTTGACCTTGTGCTTAACCGCTTCGAGCGGCGCGAAAGCCGGTCCGAGTTCCAAGGACGCCCCTTTTCCCTTGGCCCACCATTCCGGCGGATGAATTCCGTCTCCAAAGAACAGGCAGGCAAACCGTTTTGGCGGCGACGCTTTTCCGTTCGCTCGGCCCGCAGACTCCAGCCAGGGCAAGGCGACTGTGGCGCCCAAAGCTTTCAAAACATGCCGTCGTGGAATCTGGTTTTTAGAATTCATGGATTCGTCTCATTGATCCAGGGAGCGAAAGTTTGTTTGTCTAACTCTCAGTCGATTTCTCAGGCAATTTTCAGCCAAACGTCGTCAGTCTTTAGTTCGCGATCAATACTGTTTATCGGTTCGTGACTGAAAAATCTCGCCCTCGTTGATTTCGAAACTGAGGACTTGTCACAACCGTCTCGAACAACACCGAGAACCGGTAATCGTTCTTGTGCAGTGCGTCTTCCATCTGTTCAAGCAAAATCGAATCCGACAGCATCACTGATCGTCCTAGTGCGTACCCCAGAAACTTGCGGCACAGTGTCTTAACAAAGTCACGCTTTCGATTCTTCTCAATGTATTGAATCAGCCCGGGAATGCCACTGCCGGTTTCGCCGCCGGGAAATTCTGCGTTCTCATCGACAGGCCGCCCCGCCAGATCGTTCGATCGTCGACGACCGATTGGATCGAACCCTTCCATGGCGATCCCCAGCGAATCGAAGTGGACGTGGCACATCGCACACCTCGGGTTGGCGGTGTGCTCAGCCATCAGTTCGCGAATCGTCTTCGGCGCGGTCTTCTCATCTTTGGGTAACTCGGCAACGTCAGCGGGCGGAGGCGGAAAATGCTGACCGAGCAGATGGTGGACGGCCCAGAATCCTCGCTTCACGGGACTGGTCCGTTCTCCGGCTGAATTCTGAGTTAACACAACACCCATCCCGAACAGCCCACCGCGCCCTGCATCCTTCAGCCCGTCCACGCGGTGCCATTGTCGATCAGCTCCGTCTACCGAAAGCCCGCGTGCCCTGCGCTCGTTCGCCCAGTCGGCGACGTGACTTCGATATTGACGTTCGACGTCTCCGCCGTAATGCCTCGCCAGAATTCCGTTCACAAAGGTCGCATCGGAATTGAGCAAGTCAGTCACCGGC
>JBLFXD010000364.1:0-7116 GCA_047611045.1 Planctomycetaceae bacterium
TCCTCTCTCATTTGCTGCCGGCTTCAACGGTGCTGGCCGAACTCCAACTCGTTAGCAACGGCAAGCCGCTGGCTGAAATTGTCATCGCGGAGAATCCGCCGCGGACGACGCTTCTGGCGGCGCATGAGCTGCAGACTTATGTCGAGAAGATTTCGGGAGCACGCCTGAACATTGTCGCTCAGCCCGGCGGCCAGCTTCCCGTCAGGATTTTCGTTGGCCAAAGCGCACACACGGAGAAACTCGGAATCACGGCGGAAGGCTTGACGGACGGAGCGTATAGAATCGTATCCGGCGATAACTGGCTCGTTCTGATCGGCGACGATTCGAACTTCACGCCGATCGAACCGTGGCCGCGAGGGAACTCCGACATCGCCAGCGGAAAGATGCAGACCGCCTGGGACAGGATCACCGGCAAACACTGGGGCTACCCACACCGGCAGCTTCACAAACATTACAGCGGTGCGAACTCACTGTTCGGAACTCCGAACGAGCAGAAGCTCGACAAGGACGGAAACGTCAACGTCTGGACGTACGACGAACGCGGCTCGTTCAATGCGGTGTGCGGACTTCTGCGTGACCTGGGCGTCCGCTGGTACATGCCCGGCGACATCGGAGAAATCGTCCCGAAGATCAGCACGCTCTCCTTACCTGAAGTCGACAGGATCGAGCGGCCCGACTTCCCTATGCGGATTCTCAACTTTCGTACTGCCGTCTACGGTCACGACGTCATGATGTGGGGCTTCCGACTTGGACTGCGACAGCCGTACGGAAGGCAGGCCGCGCACGGGCTGCACCGCATGACTCACAACGAGGAACTCCTGAAGAGCAAACCCGAATGGTTCGCACTCTACGGCGGAAAACGTCACACGCAGACGGGACAACGACTCAACCAGTTGTGCTACTCGAACGAAGAATTGTTCCGAGAATCCGTTCGCTTTGCCCAGGCTCAGTTTGACCACTTCGACATGGACGTCGTGTCGATCATGCCGCCGGATGGTTACACCGCCATTTGCCAGTGCGACCTTTGCGCCGGAAAGGACGACCCCGATCAAGGTTCGCGAGGTTCGCTCAGCAACTACGTCTGGGACTTCGTTAATCGAGTGGCCAAAGAAATCGGCAAGTCACACCCTGACAAACTGATCTCCAACTGCGCGTACGGCGTCTACACCGATCCGCCATCCCGCATCGCCAGGCTGGAACCTAACGTCCAGGTCATCATCGTCGGCGGCCGGCGACCGACTCGCGACACTGATGACGAGCGAGCGGAGCTCCGCAAACTGCGCGAAGGTTGGGCCGCTAAGACTGACCGTCCGATCGAGTTCTTCGAGAACTACCCATTCACCGGCCGCAACTTTTACCTGCCGGCCTACATCCCCCGAGTGATGGGCGAAAGTATCAACGACACAAAGGGGATGTCACGCGGCGAAGACATCTGGCTGACGATGGACTTCGGCGAGAACGCTGTCGGTTACAACCACTTCCTCGCGTACTTTACCGCTCGAATGTACTGGGGCGGCAAAGACCAGAACGCGGTCAAACTCTTCGACGAATACTGCGAACGTTTCTACGGACCAGCCGCCGACGCAATGCACACATTCTTCTCCTACTGCGAAGCCAACTGGCGTCAGATGGAAACTGATAGTGACAAAGCGAGCCAGGCCTTGGAACTGTTTGCGGTAGCCAAGGCGGAGGCGCCGGCAGACACCGTGTTTGCGAAACGGATCCAGCTGATCGACAACTACCTGAACGGACTCCGTCGCAAGAACGTTCAATTGGCTCAGAAGAGAGGACCTGTTCCTAAATTGCGGCTAGTGGGTGGTGACCCGCTTGAGCCGATCGTCATCGACGGAAACCTGGATGACAAAGCGTGGAGGGAAATCGCCGTCGCCTCAACAGGCACGATGCGCGAGCTGCAAACTGGTCGGCTGCCGACTTATGGAACGTCGATCAAGTCAGTCTGGCAGAAGGGCAGCGTGCACTTCGCCGTGCGTTGCGAAGAGAAGCCCGGCGGCAAACCAAACATCGCCACCACTAAGAACAGTGATCAGGCTATCTGGTATGGAGACGTTGTCGAGTTTCTGATCAACACCGATTCGCACAACTATTACCAGATCGCCGTCAACCCGGCGGGAGCCATCGTCAACATCGACCGAGCGACAGAGAAAGCAAAGTGGTTCAGTTGGGACTCGAAGGCCGAAGTCGCGACGCAAGTCCACGACGACCACTGGACTGTTGAGATCCGAATCCCGGTGACAGAAGACGAAAACGATCCGCTGCACCAGGTCATCGGTCGTAAGCCAACTCAGAGCCTGCCGTGGTATCTCAACGTCTGTCGCCAGCGAATTCGCGGCAAAGATGCGGAACTCTCCGCGTTCTCTCCGACCGGCACCAAAGCGTTTCACGAACCGATGAAGTTCGCTCATCTCTACCGTGGACAGTCGCACCAGTTTGAGGCAGACGATTTGGTAACCGATTTCGTCATCGCAACCCGCAAGGCCGAGCAACTGTTCCGCTCCCGCAACTTCGAGGAAGCGATGTCCGCCTATGTCGCCGCTTCTACCGAGAAGAAAATCACGGACTTTCAGAAATCCGAAGCTTCGTACCACGCCGCTCAGTGTGCTCGAGCCTTGAAAGATCACGACAAGGCTGAGGAACTGGCCGGTTTGATTCCGCTGCCGTCCGTCGCAAAAACAACGCAGATGGAGAACTTGCTCGTGCAACGTCAGTGGACAGCGGTCGCCGAACAGTTTGGAAGCGAAGACTTCAACGACTGGCCGTTCTGGCAGGTCGGAGCCGGAGCATGGGCACGAGGACGCGCTTACCACTCTCTCAAGGACGGCGAGAAAGCCAACGCCGACCTGCAACTGGCTCTCGAATTAACCGCTGACAGCAAAACTCAACTCAGCATCGGCCGAACGATCGGTACGAACTTTGAAACGATCCTCAAGGACGATGCGGGAGCCCTTGCCGCCTACACACAAATGATCGATCTGGCAGGTCCTGGCAACGGCAGCGCCGAATACTTTTACTGCATTCAGGGAGCCGCCCGCGTCCTGACAAGACAACGCAAGTTCGACGATGCACTGGATGTGCTCGGCACAGTCTCCGAAGCCCGATTGCCCGGCACCTGGAACGCGGCGATGCAACTGGCTCGTGGAGAAACACTCGCCGCAGCAGGACGTCGCGACGCAGCGTTGAAAGTAATTCAGAACGTCATCGATGATAAAACCACCGCAAAGTCTCACAGGCAGCAAGCGCTGGAGCAGAAGAAGAAACTCGCTCAGTAGCTCGGCGTTTAAAATCGATGGCGAACTTTCGAAAGGACGTTCCCTCGCTGGATGCGCTCCGGAATGTCGCGCCGGGCACGGCCTCGCGTTTGCAAGTTTCGTTAACCCGGCACGATGGCGTTGTGATAAACGTCCTGCACATCGTCGCAATCGTTGAGCATCGTCATGAACTTTTCGAACGCTGGCAGGTCGTCTTCGCTGATCTCAGCACTGGCCTGCGGGATAAACGTGACTTCCTGAGCTTCCAGATCGACATCCGGAAACGCTTCCTGTAACGCCTGCGTGGCTTTGAAGAATTCGCTGGCCGGCGCAAACACCGTCAACTGTCCGTCCTTGTTTTCGATGTCGTCGACGTCGACGTCCGCATCCAGCATTGCTTCAAGAACCTGATCTTCGTTGTCGCCTTTGAAAGACAGAACGGCCAGATGATCGAAGAGATGGGCAACTGAACCTGCCGGGCCAAGCTTTGAACCCGTTTTGGTGAAACAATTGCGAACGTCAGTAATCGTCCGGTTGGGGTTATCGGTCAAACAGTCCACGATGACCGAGCAGCCGCTGGGGCCAAACCCTTCGTACCGGGCCGCCGAGTAATCCTCTCCGCCGGTCCCTTTGGCCTTTTCGATCGCCTTTTCGATGACGTGAGTGGGAACCTGCTCCTTCTTGGCCCTGTCGATCAGGCTGCGCAATCCCGGGTTGCCATCAGGGTCGGGGACCCCGTTTCTCGCCGCCATGTAAAGCTGTTTGCCGTACTTCGAATAGAGCTTGGACTTCTGCCCCGCCGTCTTCATGATCGAGTGCTTGCGGTTTTCGAAACTTCTTCCCATGGCGATTATCTTTTGTCGGGTTGTGGATAGTTTGCGATTTCAGATGGGCCGAATCCTCCGCGGCGATGGCGGAAGGGCCAGAGCACGAGTCTCCGAGCGGGCGAATGGTCGCATCGATCGATCATTTGATCAATCAACTAATCGACTCAATCGTGCCTGCCGCGGTCAGAAGTTGCGGCGAACGTGAATCGAGGTCGCAGAACGACACCTGCAGACCGTCTTCTCGCTGATTTTCAGCGCTGCTTCGACCATTTCCGGCTCGGCAGGTTCAGCGTCGACGGCGATCCAGACTGACCTAATTCTGCTCCGGTAGTCATAAGACTCGACGATTGAAAATCAAAAGAGCGCTCCAAGGCCAGCCGTCGCGATAAGTCAAACGAGTTCGTCGATGACTTTGCCTTCAGGCAACGCCAGCATTGGCCGGTCGTCGAGGGTTCGCAATTCGGCCTGAGGATCGAGACCCAGCGCGTGGTAAACCGTCGCCGCGAAGTCGGGCACAGACACGGGGCGATCCACAACGTCGGCGGCGTGTTTGTCGCTGGCGCCCAGGACCTGTCCCGTTCTTATTCCGCCGCCGCCGAGCGTCAGGCTGAAACAGCGGTTCCAGTGATCTCGACCGGGGCCTCGCGCGTCGGTATTCAAACGCGGAGTGCGACCGAACTCGCCAGCCGTAATGACGAGTGTGTTGTCCAGTAAACCTCGGTCGGACAAATCGTTGAGCAGCGCGGCATAGCCCTGATCGTACGGCGGCACTTCAGTGCGAAGTCGCGGAAAGACTTCGGGATGATGATCCCAGCCGTATCGAACGTACCCTTTAACAGTAATAAAACGAACGCCTGCTTCGATCAAACGCCGCGCGAGTAGCAGACCCTGACCGACTCGATTGCGACCGTAGGTGTCGCGAGTGGCCACCGATTCCTGTTTGAGATCAAACGCGTTCTTTGCTTCGGCGGAAGTGATCATCGAAAACGCGCGCTGTTGGAATTCGTCGTGAGTTCGCGCGAACTCAAGCTGACGATCCACTCTCGACTGGAAGCGGTCGACGGCGTCGAGCAGTCCCTGTCGATCAGATAGACGTCCGCTGCCGATTGTTTCTGGAGCCGAGAACTCTTTGACAGCAAAGCTTGATGAATTCGGATCTGCAGTGACCGTAAACGGGTCGTAAGTCCGGCCGAGATAACCGCCCAGTCCCGGGCTTCCATAGTTCGTGCTGGTGAGAGTTCCGACCTGTACGAAGGGCGGCGTCTGTCGCGCTCGCTGTTCCTGCTGCCAGGCCAGCATCGCTCCATAGCCCGGCGGAATCAGTGCGCTGCTCCACTTGTTGCCACTCATCAAATGATGGTCGCCCCTGCCATGAGTCGGCGAGTATGAGTGCATCGACCGGATGACCGAGAACTTATCGGAACAGGCCGCCATGTTGGGCATGAGTTCGCCGAGTTCCAGGCCCGGCGTTCTGGTCGCGATGGGGTTCAACTCGCCGCGAATCTCAGCCGGTGCCAGCGGCTTCAAATCGTACATGTCGATATGGCTTGGTCCTCCGAGCATCCAGAGCAGTACGCAGTTGACTTCCCGACCGGCACGTTCACTGGCCGCAGCCTGCGCTCGCAGAACGTCCGGCAGGCTCAGCCCCAGCGCTGTGAGGCCGCCAACACGCAGGGCCTCGCGGCGCGACACACTTCCGGGCAACTCGGCATCGTGATCAAGCAATTGCAACATCGGAGAATAATCCGCGAATGAAAAAGTGAACTTAAAGCAGTTCGGAAATCGGTTCGCCGTCGGTCAGGATCGGGATGGGGCGACCGGAGTTGTCGAAGTAGTGCTTGTGAAAATCGATTCCGAACTTGTGGTACAGCGTGGCCAGCAAACAGTTGCTGTCCATGATCCGGTCGACGGGGTGCTCGCCCTTGGCGTTCGTCGCGCCGATGTATTGCCCCATTTTCAGCCCGCCACCGGCGAGGAAGATGCTCATCGCTTTGGACCAATGATCGCGACCGGGTCGCTTTGTTGCTTTGTCCTGATTGCGGATCCGCGGCGTTCGACCGAACTCGCCGCAGAAAATAAACAGGACGTTCTTATCGAGGCCCCGTTCCTGAAGGTCGGTGATCAAAGCCGGCACGCACTGATCGAACACCGGCATGCGTTCACGGTACGCCTTGAAGATGTCGGCGTTGACCGAATGGTCGTCCCAGTTGCTGGTCCGCCCGGCTTCCTTCGTGATTTTGAAAGTCGCCTGGAGCTGGACGATCCGCACTCCTGACTCAACCAGCCGCCGAGCGAGCAGCAAGCCCTGTCCCCAGTTCGTACGACCGTATTTGTCGCGAAGTTCGTCCGGTTCCTGAGACAGGTCAAACGCGTCGGCGGTGCGGGTGCTAGTGAGCATCGCGACTGCGCGCTCGTTGAAACGATCCAGCGCCGACATCGTCTTCGAGCGGTCGAAGTCTCGACGGAACGTGTCGAATGTCTTCAGAAGTTTCTGCCGAGTCTGCAGGTCTTTCAGGGCGGAGTCGGCAACCGTCAGATCGCCAACGCCGAAGCCTTCTTTGTTGGGATCGCCGCGAAACATGAACGGGCTGCACGACGCACCAAGGTAGGCCGGTCCGCCGCCGTAGAACTTTGTGTTCGCAACAAACAGCGGGATGTCGGTAATCGTGTGTTCGAGTTCCCGCGAGACGACAGAAGCCATCTCCGGAAACTCGGCATCGGACGGGTTGGCGGCGATCGGCGTGTAGCCGGAAAGAAATCGGCAGGTCCCGCCAGAGTGTTCGTTCCGGTTGTGATGCAGGCTTCTGACGATGCTGAATTTGTCAGCCATCTGAGCGAGGTTCGGCAGCAGCTCGCAAATATCAAGGCCCGGCACGTTAGTTGAGATCGGGTTGAAGTCGCCGCGGTATTCCGCCGGCGCTTCGGGTTTCATATCGAACGTCTCCAGGTGAGACGGTCCGCCATTTGCCCAGAGCATGATCACGGAGAAGTCGTTCTTCGCCGCTTCTTTCAACTCGCCCGCC
>JBLFXD010000365.1:0-7088 GCA_047611045.1 Planctomycetaceae bacterium
ATTAAGATCGGATACTTTCCTCAGGAGCCGCGACTGGATCCCGAGAAGACCGTCGACGAGTGCATCGAAGAAGGCGTGGCCGAATCGCGAGCGATTCTCGATCGATACAACGAGCTCAACATGAAGCTCTGCGAAGAGCTGTCTCCCGAAGAAATGGAGAAAGTGCTCGAAGAACAGGCGAAGGTTCAGGACAAGATCGATGTCTTGAACCTGTGGGAGCTGGACCGGAGTGTCGACATCGCTGCCGACGCGGTGAAAGTCCCGCCAGGCGACGCGATCATCGGAAGCCTTTCCGGTGGCGAAAAACGACGAGTCGCGCTGTGTCAGCTACTTTTGCAGAATCCGGACGTTCTGCTGCTGGACGAACCAACGAACCATCTGGACGCCGAGTCGGTCGGTTGGCTCGAACAGTACCTTGGAAATTTCCCCGGCACGGTTGTCGCCATTACTCACGATCGGTACTTCCTCGACAATGTTGCCGGCTGGATCCTGGAACTCGAGCGTGGCAAAGGGATTCCGTACGAAGGCAATTACTCTTCGTGGCTTGAGCAGAAGCACAAGCGGATGGCTCTTGAAGAAAGACGCGAGTCGGCTCGGCAAAGGGAACTGGCTCGTGAACTGGAGTGGGTTCGGATGACCCCGAAAGCCCGAGCCACGAAGAATAAAGCTCGCATGCTGAGGTACGAAGAACTTCAGCAGCAGCAGTACGATGCTCGGGATGGAGCCGCGCAGATTCAGATTCCGACCAGTCAGACGCTCGGTGATGTGGTTGTTCGAGCCGAGAATCTGTGCAAGTCGTTCGGCGAAACGATGATCTTCGAGAATATGAATTTCGACCTGCCGAAGGGCGGGATCGTCGGAGTCATTGGTCCCAACGGTGCCGGGAAGACGACGTTGTTTCGCATGATTATGGGGCAGGAAGAGCCGACCAGCGGATCGATGCGGATTGGTGACCGAGTGATGCTGTCGTACGTCGACCAGTCGCGAGATTCTCTGGACCCGGCAAAGACGGTGTATCAGGAAATTTCGGGCGGTCGCGATCACATCGAGATCGGAAAGACCGAAATCCACGCACGTTCTTACTGCGGCCGGTTCAATTTCAAGAAGACCGACCAGCAGAAGCTCGTCTCTCAACTTTCCGGCGGAGAACGCAACCGCGTTCACATGGCAAAACTGCTGCGTTCAGGTGGCAATGTTCTGCTTCTCGACGAACCAACAAACGACCTCGATGTCGACACGTTGCGAGCCTTGGAAGAAGGCCTGCAGGACTTCGGTGGCTGTGCAGTCGTCGTCAGCCACGATCGCTGGTTCCTCGACCGAATCGCGACTCACATTCTGGCGTTTGAAGGCGACGGCCAGGCGTACTGGTTCGAAGGGAACCACGAAATGTACGAGGTCAGCCGAAAACAACGCCTTGGAGAAGCCGCCGACCGCCCATCCCGAAGCCGACACAAACCGCTGAACCGCTAGTCGCGAAATTGAGTTTAATCGGTTCTCTAAAGCCAATCCGGTGCGGCCTGTAGGCTGGAACAAGCTCTGCGCAGTTCCGGCAATTTCAAGAACGGACAGTTGACGACTGCCGGAACTGCGCACAGCTTGTTCCAGCCTACCGGTGTGAGTCCAATTGAGCTGTTTACTTTGCAGGCTTTAGCAGCGAGAGCGGTACGGTCTTTTGCAGGACTACGTCGCCGACTTCGTCCTGGACTCGCATTCGGATCAGCGGGTCGGGTTGTGACCAGTCGATGGTGATCATGCCGAAGTTGGTGTCGAAATAGGTCAGGCCGATTCGGTACGAATTGATTTCGTTGGCGAAGCGTGTGCCGGCTTTCGTCATGTTGCCGCTGGGAGCGTTCAGGCTGCTCGATGTGACTTCGTAGATGGGGTACGGGTTCCCTGAGCGGGCCGAGTCGATCTCCATGATCTCGGCAAGATGTCGGTCGCCGCTGATCATCACGACACCGTTGGCTTTGGTGTCTCGGATCAGGTGGAACAGTCGAGTTCGTTCGTGCGGGAAGTTGCCCCACTTTTCTGAACCGTGTTCGTCGGGCAGAACCTGAATGCTGGACGCGATGATGCGGACATCTGCCGGCTTGCGAAGTTCGGCTTCGAGCCATTTCCATTGAGCCTCGCCGAGCATCGTCGTCGACGTGTCGGTCGTTGCTTTGTAGTAGCCCCGGAAACCTTCGTTACGCTCGCTGGGGACGTAACCGCGAGTCAGCGGGCTGCGGAAGTATCGAGTGTCGAGCAGGATGATCTGGACGCGTTGTCCGGCCGGGCCGAAAGTGTGCGAAGACTGCACGCCTTCCTGTTTCCGCAACGGCGAGTCCTTCGCGACTCCGAAAAAGTCGAGAAACAATTGTTGAGACTCGCGTTTCCTGGGGTACTCGACGCCGGCGTCGTTGGCTCCGTAGTCGTGGTCGTCCCAGGTGGCGAGCATCGGGCAGTGTTTGCGGAGCTTCTGGAACCCTGGCTGGGCTCCGAGTAGCTGGTACTTCTCCCAGAGTATCCCCATGTCTTCAGTGTCGCCGTAGATGTTGTCGCCAATCATCAGGAACAGTTGAGGATCGGTTTTCACGATCGCGTCCAGAATTGGCGTTGGCTGGTTCTGCTTGACACAGGAACCAAACGAAATCCTACTCAATGGTTGATCGTCGGCGGACGACGAGCGAGTAGCGACGGCCAGTTGACCGATTGCCAGGGCAACGCTCAAAACTACAGATAAACGAATCATGGGTGCGTCTTTCGAGGGTGAGGCGGGGCAATTGCGGGTCGGTTTGAGATGGATGCCGGTTAATTCCGCAAGACGTTTCGGTCTTGCGCGAAACTCTACCGATAGTCCGAGAGTCTGGCTTCGCGACGCGGCGATCGCAATCGCATCAACGACGATCGATCGTTCACTCGCAGACGTATGGCGGGGTTTGATAAGATTTCGGACCGCACAGCCCGTGCGGATTCGGTAACAACCCGCCTGAAGCCCCAATCGATCTCACCCGGGAGAGCTTTCAATGACTGAACCGACCACCGATCAATCGACAAATTCTCCATCGACTGACGAAAGTCGGCGATCATTCTTGAAATCAGGGACGGCTGCGCTGGCCGGTGGAGTTGCGGCGTCAAATCTCGCAGCGCTGACTCCGTCAGTTCATGCGGCAGGCTCGGACATCCTTAAGGTCGGTCTCGTCGGTGCAGGTGGGCGCGGGACTGGAGCAGCCAGTCAGGCTCTGCATGCCGACGCGAAGACCGAGCTGGTTGCCGTCGCCGATGCTTTCTCGGAACGAGCACTAAAGAGCATCGAACGTCTGAAGGCTGATAAGTCAATCGCCGACCAGATTAAAGTCGATGACGATCACGTCTTCGGCGGCCTGAATGGTTACAAGGATGTCATAGAGGCGTCGGATGTCGTCTTGCTCGCGACGCCTCCGGGTTTTCGACCGATGCAATTCCGAGCCGCGGTTGAAGCTGGCAAACACGTCTTCACTGAAAAGCCAATGGCAACGGACCCGGTCGGAGTGCAGTCGGTCTTCGAAACGGTCGCTATGTCGAAGGAGAAGAATCTCGCCGTGCTGGCCGGATTCTGCTGGCGGTATGAGTTCCGGAAGAAGGCATTGTTCGAACGCGTGCTCGATGGCGAGATCGGAGATGTCCGAGCGGTTTACGGAACATACCTGACTTCGCCCGTTAAGCCGATGCCGGCGGCGAGTACGCGTCCCGATGGCATGTCGGACATCGAGTGGATGGTTCGCAACTGGTACAACTTTACGTGGCTCTCCGGAGATGGCCTTGTCGAGCAGGCGTGCCACACGGTCGACTGGTTGGCCTGGGCGATGGGCGATCGCCCGCCAGCGAGTGTGACGGCCGTTGGCGGTCGACAGCTTCCGGCCGAAGGCGGCAACATTTTCGACCATATCGAATTGAACTTTGTCTGGGACAATGACGCTCGCGGATTCATTTCTCAGCGACAGATTCCCGGTTGCCACAACGAGAATTTTTGCACGATTCTTGGCACAAAAGGTACCGGTAAGATTGAACGAAAAGGGAGTACGATTTCGAATCTGAAGGGCGAACAAACCTGGAAGTACGAAGGACCGACGAAAGATATGTACCAGCAGGAGCACGACGAGTTCTTCGCGTCGATCCGCTCGGGCAACTACATCAACGACGGCGACCGCATGGTCAACAGCACGATGATGGCCATCATGGGGCGCATGGCGGGGTACACCGGCAAGCAAGTCACTTGGGAGATGGCGATGAAATCGAAGTTGTCACTCGTCCCCGATGTATCGAAAGGTTGGGACAGCCCGGTCGAATTCGTACCGACCGCGTTGCCTGGCGTGACGAAGTTTGTCTGATCGCCTGACGCCGAGGTTTTGAAGTTTCAGTCTGCCCCGGTTGCCGCTCGGCGGCCGGGGCAGATTTTCTATCACTACATATGTTTGAAGAGAACCGAACATGCTGGCAGGAAATTTAATCGGTCCAGGACGGATCGAACTCGTCGACGTACCAGAGCCCGAGCTTCCGCCAGCTCCAACTGAGCCAGGTGCTCCTGGGCAGATCATCTTTCAACCCGAGTGCACTTGTCTGTGCGGTTCGGACCTGCCGTTTTTCAAAGGGACCGATGAGTGGCCGATCGAGTTGGGACATTCGCTCCACGAGATGACCGGCACCGTTGTCGCCACCAACGGAAGTCGCTTCAAAGCCGGTGATCGTGTTCTTTGCGTGCCAATCAATCAGCTCGGCTTGTGGGAACGCTTTGTTATTGACGAGACTCGCGCGATTCCGCTCGACACTCGGGTTTCCGAAGAAGAGTGCATGCTCGCTCAGCCGCTGGGTACAGCCATCTTCGCCCTGAAGAAGTTGCCCAACATGGTAGACAAGGACGTCGTCATCGTCGGGCAAGGGCCGATGGGGCAGTTCTTCAACATGGCTCTGCGAAACATGGGAGCACGGCACATCATCGGAATCGACGTGCTTGAATCGCGACTCACCTTGAGCAAACAGTTCGGAGCCACCGAAACCATCTGCAACGCCACGACGGATCCGATCGAAGCCGTGCGTGAAATTCTCGGCGGAGAGCTGTCGGAAATCGTCATCGAATGCGTCGGGCATTACGACCAGGTGATGAATCTCTGCATCGACCTGTGTGCTCCATTCGGAAAGATCCTGAGCTTCGGAGTGCCACCCGAATCCATCGATCTTCACTTGCGGGATATGCTCATCAAGAACCTGACCATTCACGCGAGCATGAACCCCGACTTCGAACGAGATTTTCCGCTGGCCATGCGCTGGATCGGCGAAGGTCGAGTCAACGTCAAGCCGCTGATCACTCATCGGTTCCCTCTGGCTCAGATTCAGGAAGCCTTCGAAGTCTTCCGCGACAAACGCGACGGCGCTCAGAAAGTGCTGGTCGAGTTTCCGTCCTGGAAGAAGTGAGCCGCCTTTCCTTTTCGGACTGTGTTGTCGGAAGCCTCGTCCGACTAAAGTTTGCTTCGAGTGATCAGTCACGTTTCTGAGGGGCGGGTCCGAAGTTACTTCCCGAGGAATCGGATCTCAAAGGAAGATTGTTGAGCGGGCAGACTCACGCTTCGCCTAACTCAGAGAACGACAAGGATCAGAATTAAACCACGAAATACACGGAACACACAAAAACAGACATCGTTGATAAGCAAGGATTCCGTGTGTTTTCGTTTCTTCCGTGGTTCAATTTCTGTTTCATGAAAGCGTGAAGTTATTTCGGGACGGATCCTTAGTTGCTGCGACGAGGTCTACGGTCTGAGTTTGTAGGGTGTGACAAGCGGAGCGAATTTCAAAATCTGGTGTGCCGGCACGGGCGACTATCGGAGTTCGTAGCCGTGAGGATTGCTCTCAGATCTCCGCGCCGGCACACCGCGATTACCATTTGGCCCGCTGGTCACACCCTACGGATCAACTCACAAGCTCGTCGGGTTGATCTGTCATACGAATCAACATCGGAATCTCTGATATGCCGCGAGTTCTTGTAACGCCTGCAGTCTTTAAGGATGGCACTGGTCCCTGGCGCGATGTTCTGGAAGCGGCGGGATTTGAGATTGTCATTCCGCCTGTTAACTGCATGCAGATCAGCTCGGAAGAGTTTCTGACGTTCCTGGACGGGATCGACGGAACGATCGCCGGCATCGAGCAATACAATCCTCAGGTCTTTGCCGGGGCGAAACTGAAAATTGTGGCGAGAATCGGCGTTGGGTTTGATCAGGTGGATCTTGAATCCGCGACGGAGCACGGAGTTGCCGTCACGATCACACCGGGCACGAACGAGCACTCTGTCGCCGAACAGGCCATCGCCTTAATCACGGCCGTCTTCCGAGACACCGCTCGGCGAGATCGTGAAATTCGCGACGGACAGTGGCGACGCAATAGTCCTCGGCGGCTAGCAGGAAACAAGATCGGCTTGCTCGGTCTGGGACGAATCGGCCGCGCGATGATTCCTCGCTGTCACGGTCTTGGTCTGGACGTCCTCGGCTACGACCCGTTTGCCAAGCCGGAGATGGCCGACGAACTGGGAATCAAACTTGGCACGTTTGACGAGGTGATCTCACAGTCCGACATCGTCAGCCTGCACATGCCGTGCACGGCCGAGACCACCGACCTGATGAATGCCAAGACGTTTTCGAAAATGAAACAGGATTCGGTGCTGATCAACACGGCTCGAGGTGGGTTGGTCGACGAAGACGCTCTCATCGCGGCGCTCACGGACGGCCCTTTGTTTGGCGCCGGCCTGGATGTTTGCAAGCAGGAACCCTTGCCCGCTGACAGCCCGCTCCGCGAGCGCGGCGATATTGTCTTCTCGCCACATCTTGGGGGAATTGACCGGACGGCTCTGGATGCAATGGGGCAGTTGGCCGCCGAGTGCGTTGTCGACGTCCTGCGCGGTCGTTGGCCGGCAGAATGCGTCGTGAACCCCGAAGTCAAAGCTGCCGATTAGCCCTCTTGGGTGGCGTGGCGTGCTTGCAACCAGTGTCGCGCAGCGATCAGGTGTCGTTTACATCCTCACCGAGACATCACCATGAAACAGCTTCGAATTGTTAGCGCCGTCTGTGCATTCAGCCTTTCAA
>JBLFXD010000366.1:0-7070 GCA_047611045.1 Planctomycetaceae bacterium
TAGCGTGACTTTCGCCGTCCAGTTTTCATTCGTCTCGGGATACTCGTCCGCCAGGTTTGCCGACAAAGTAGCCATCTCGGCGCGAGCCTGCTCAACGCTGACGCCAGCTTTCAGTCGAGCAATCGCCATGTATTCGTAGCGATGATTTCGGTCCGCTTCTTCATAAAGTCCGATCGGTCGCCAGAACTGAACTGGATCGTTGATCCCGAAGCGATCGCCCAGCGCATCGGCAGCGGCTGGAAGAAACGGCATCTTCTGCTCGGTGACTCCGACAACCTGCCAGGTCGAAAGCCCATGTTTCGGCCGAATGATCCATGAGTAGACATCGACAGAGTCGCCAACGATGTCCGGCTTTCGCTGATAGCGGCTCTCCCAAAGATCACGGCTGAAGATCAGAGCGTTGACTGAATCCTTTTCTTCGGACTCCGAAAACGTGCGGCCCAGCCCGAACGGGATACCGAGCAGTTCGAAGAAGTTGCGAGTCACAAACAGCCCGCGAATTCGTTGGGTCGAGCTTCCGTCGGAGAGGTCCATGTCTCCGGTCTTGAAAGCAGCCATGTCTGAAAACGAGTTCGCTGACTTCTTCCAGTCGACGATGTCCGGCCACGACGCGCCAACAAGTGGCAGTTCACGAGTGGGATTCAGCGTCCGAATGACAACCAGCCGGTCGGAATTCGCAAAGGGCAGCGGCTCGATCAGAATGGCTCGGACGAAGCTGAAGATTGTCGTCGAGAGGCCAATCGCCAGGCCTAGTACAACGACAGCCGTCGCAGCAAACGCTGGCGATCGGCTGAGCATTCGCAGCGAGAACTTTGTGTCTTGAAACAGGTCGCTCAACCAGACGATGCGTGAAGCGTCGCGGACTTCTTCTCGAACCTGCTCGACTCCGCCGAACTGTCGCAACGCCTCGCGGCGAGCGGTCGCGCGGTCCATCCCGCACTTGATGTTCTCTTCGGTTTGCCGGTCGACGTGAAACCGCAGCTCGTCGTCAAGCTGATCTTCGAACTGGTCACTCTCCGAGCCAGTGAATCGTGCAACGGTTTTTCGCAGCCAACTCATGAAGCAAGACTTGAGTAAGAGCTTCTCATTCGTGGTTCGTTTTTTCGCAGTCGGAAATTGACGACACAATTACTCAGCGGCGGCGGGCACTGGTTCATCCGCCTTGGCCAGTCGTTCTGCGTCTTCTGCCGAAACCACTTTCCCGTCAAACAGATGGACGGATCGGTCTGCGTAACTCGCGAATCGCGGATCGTGAGTCACCATGCAGATGGTGGCTCCTTCGCCGTGCAACTCGTGCAGCAGGTCCATCACGGCCATGCCGTTCTTTGAATCGAGATTACCCGTCGGTTCATCCGCCAGAAGAATCGCGGGGCTGCCGGCGAGTGCTCTTGCGACGGCGACTCGCTGCTGCTGACCGCCGGAAAGTTGTGACGAGTAATGCCCCATCCGATGGGACATGCCCACCTTTTCGAGAGCCTCTTCAACTCGCTGACTTCGATCGGCCGCGGGCATGCCGCGGTACGTTAGCGGCAACTCGACATTCTCGCGGACGGTCAGATCACCGATCAGATTAAAGGCCTGAAAGATGAAGCCGATCTCGCGGTTTCGAAGTCGGCTGCGATCGCGAACTGACAGCTCGCCGACTTCCTGACCTTTGAGGACGTATTCCCCTTCGGTCGCAGAATCCAGCAGCCCCATGATCGACAGCAGCGTTGATTTGCCGCATCCGGACGGGCCACCGATGGAGAGAAATTCTCCGCGTTGCAGCTCGAGGTCTACTTCATACAGAGCGTGTGTCTCGACTTCTTCGGTCAGAAAAACCTTGCCCAGCTTGCGCATCGAAATCAGCGATTCTTTAGTCGGTTGCATCGTCGTCTCCACGAAGTTTGCACAAGGACCATAAGAATGGTCTATTTTAGTTTGATTCGATCAAACGATTTCCACCGCGTCGTATCGGAAACTACGATCTGATCGCCTTCTCGCAGGCCGGTGATGACCTCGATTGTGTGTACCGAGCTGCTGCCGAATTCTGCTGCGACCCGTGAAACGGTTTCGCCGTCGCTGTCCAGGCGGAAGACTTCGACGGTCACATTTTCGCGACTGTAAAGTGGCTTGCGAACGCTCATCACGTCTTCCAGTCGAGTGACTTCGATCAGGCCTTCAACCGCCAGATCCGGACGAGCACCGCGGGGGAGTTCTCCAGTCAGCTCAACATCGACCGTGACTCGGTCGTTCTGAACGGCGGGATCAATTCGGCTGACGCGACCGTCGATAATTCCGTTTCGTGTGTCAATCTTGACGAGTTGCCCCACCAGGACATCTCTCGACTGAATCTGTGAAATCTGAAGGACCGCCATCAGCCTTGTCGGGTTCGTGATTTTCGCGACGACGCTTCCGAGTCCAACTCGCTGCCCAACTTCCAGCCCGTTTCCGTTCTGGTTGCCGAGCTGCTGCAACGTGCCGCTGACATTTGCTTTCACGATGAGCGCGGCTTCCTGTTCTTTGCGTTCGTTCAGTCGATCCTGAGCCCGCGAAACCCAGGCGAGTTTTTCGGCGTACTGCAACTGCTGAGTTTTCTTACTGTTCACAACACGCTCGATCTGCACCTCCATCAACATGCGGCTGCGCGCGGCCTTGTCTCTGGACTGTCGCGCCTGTCGAGGCGAAATCAGCCCTCGCAGCGAAAGTCGGTCGTGCAGTTCGGATTGGAGACGTGATTCCTCAAAGTTTGCACGCGATGTTGCCGTCGCGACTTTCAGATCCAGCTGCGTCGACTTCTGAGAGATCTTGAACCGCTCAACATCAGCCTTCGCAAGTGTGAACGATCGCTCCGCTTCTCGAACAGCTCGCTCCATCTGAGGATCGTGCAGTTTGAGAATAATCGTTTCACGAGTGACCTCGACGCCGGGCTCGACCAGAACTTCCGTGACCTGTCCACCGACTTCGGTCGTGACCCAGGTAATGTCAACGGGAACCAACGTCCCGGAACCCCGAACTTCCCGAACCAACGTGCCTCGTTGCACCGTGTCGAAAATCACGGGAGCCCGGTCAAACTCCGGCAGCGCCGGCTTCAGGTTCGACAGTCCGGAAGTCGTCGCCGCAACCCCACCCACAATCACGACGAGTAAGAACACCCATCGCCACCACTTTCCGGATTTGGATTTCTTACGAACAACGTCCACGTGAATTCACCTTCGAATCAAGCAACCCACTTTGTCACTATGCTGACGGTTTGAACGCAGAGGTCACAGAGAATGAAAACGCTGAGGCTGCGGAGTGCCGGGTGACTCTCCACATCCTCTGTGAAAACTCAGCGTACTCTGCGTTCCTTTCTTTCGAACATTTTCTAAAGAGAAGACGGCAAGCCGTTACCCTGTTGCCAATACGAGGTTGATGGCCGACGAAAGACGCTCCCAGTTGGCGGTTTCGACGCCGAGCTGTTTTCGGCCGACCGTGGTCAGTTCGTAGAACTTGGCTCGTCGGTTGTTGTCCGACACGCCCCATTCGGACTTAATCCATCCTCGGTTTTCCAGGCGGTAAAGGGCCGGGTAGAGCGAACCTTGCTCGACCTGCAGCACCTCTTGAGACATCTGCCGGATCCGTACTGAAATGCCGAAACCGTGCATCGGCGCATGGCAGATCGACTTGAGAATCAGCATGTCGAGCGTTCCCTGCAGCAACTCCAGCCGCTCTTTCGCAGTCATCAATTTCTCCATTTATTCGTGACCGTCGCGGAGGCAACGGCTGCTGGTTTTCTCGTCGAATTCCATGCTACGACCGCTCTCCTAGACAATCAAGGAGAGTTTCGAGGAAACGATCCGCCTGTCACCAGATTCTCACTTCAAGGCTTTCGCATTCGAATTCGGACGTCGAACACGGAATCGGATCCGTCATTTGTGACAAAGTCGGTTATTCGTGCCGCAGTGCAGTCAGCGGATCCACACGCATGGCTCGCCAGGCGGGAATCAAACTGGCCAGCGTGCTGACAAACAACAGGATCACCGCGACGGTTGCCAGAGTCGTCGCGTCAGTCGACTCGAGGCCGAAGAACAGGGTGCTCAACAGGTGCCCGAGTCCGACCGAAACAGCGACTCCGATTGCAATCCCAATCGAAGACAGAATGACGCCCTCTCCAACGATGGTTCGCAGAATCTGCTGCGGTTGTGCTCCGAGCGCCAACCGGATGCCAACCTCCTGAATGCGTTGGGACGTCGAATAAGACATCACTCCGTAAACGCCGACGACGGCCAGCAACAGGGCGATGCCGGAAAACACTCCCAGCAGGATTGCCTGAAATCGTTGTTGCGAGGCTGAATTGTTCAGCACGTCCTGGACATTTCGAAATCGGATCAGCACCTGCTGCCGTGGATCCGGGCCGTCCAGAGCGTTACGAATTGTCGGGACCATTTCGTCAGTGTCGCCTTGAACTCGAATGAGTATCACGGGGCCGACTTCGGAGCCTCCCAGAAACTTCTGAGCGAACGGGTAGTAGAGTTCGTGCTGATCATTTCCGTCGCTGCTGTAGTTCCGGACGTTGCCGGCGACTCCCACGATTTCGCTTTCGAACTTAGGGTCAGGGTAACCTCGAAACAGAATGTGCCGTCCCACGGGATCCTGACCCGGAAAGAATTTTTCCGCGAGCGCCTGATTGATAATGGCAACGCCGGGGTTTTCTCTCGTGTCTGTTTCTGCGAAATCCCGACCGGACAACAACGGAATACCGAGCGATTCGAAGACGCCGGGACTCATCAGCCGCAGGTCGGCGTACGGCAATTCCGAATTGTCGAGTCCTTCGTGTTCTGGTCCATCGATTCTGAACGTGTCCTGCCAGCCGCTTTTGATGACGGGAATTTCGCCGATTCCGGAAACGGCAGTCACGCCCGGCAAAGCAGATACTCGATGAATGACCTCGTCAAAGGCCTGTTCGATTTTCATTCCGTAAACCTGCTCCGCCATGTCGAGATCAAGCTCAGCCCTTAACACTTGCTGGGGTGCCATTCCCGGATCGATCGCGAGCATTTTTGAGAAGCCACGAATCGCCAGCCCGGCTCCGGCCAGAAGAACCAGCGCGAGCGAGACTTCGGAAATCAGCAACGCGTTGCGAAACAGCCGCGCTGCTTTGGCTGGCGTACCGGATCGACTGTCTTCTTTCAGTGTGCTGTTGATGTCGAGTCGCGAAGCCTGCACGGCCGGAATGAGTCCAAACAGAACGCCCGTCACGACAGAAATGAGAATCGTGAATCCCAGGACGCCTCGATCAATCTGCACGTCGCCGATTCGGTCGAACCGGAATTCTTTGACTCCGAGATACGTCGAATCCAGACGAATCAACTCCAGCAGGTCGATGCCCCAGACCGCGAGCACGACAGCGGCGGCGGCCCCCAGCAGCGATAGCAACAGGCTTTCCGTCAACAGTTGCCGAATGACTCGAAGGCGACCCGCTCCAAGTGCCGCACGAATCGCCATCTCACGTCGTCGCGAAATCGCGCGAGCCAGCAGCAGGTTGGCGACATTCGCGCAGGCAATCAGCAGGACAAACCCGACCGCCCCCAAAAGTAGCAGCAACGCCGATCGAGTACCCGAACCATTGACCTGATCCAGCAACGGGGAAACTGTCACGCCCGATGACAGACGCTGAGTGTCCTGATTCTCTGGAGATTCGGAAATCTGCTTCTGGAGAACGTCCAGCTCTGCTTGCGCCTGTGACGGAGTCACTCCTGCCTTCAAGCGTCCAGTCACCCACAGCGAATGATGGCCGTGACTCTGCATAATTGACGTAAGCCAACGTTCGTTATGAAGCCCGGCTACCGACAGCCATGCGTCTGCCGCCTGTGGAAATCGAAACGCCGCCGGCATCACGCCGATGACTTCGAACGGCTTCGCTTTTCCCAGATCGAGCTTCTGGCCGATGATTTCCGGATCTGATCCGAAGACCTGCGTCCACATGCGATGACTGAGCACGACGCGATGCAATCCGCCCGGTTCGTCATCGTCGCTCGACAGTGTTTGGCCGATGAGAGGCGGAACGCCCAGCACGTCGAACAGACTGGAGGACACATGGCGTGCTCGAATTCGTGAAACGTCGTCGTCCGTTTTCATCAGAAAGTTACGGCTGGTTGACATACGATTGACGACGTAGCCGATTGACTCGAACGATGTTGTCTCCTGCTGCCATTCCTGCAGGTCTGCCCAGGCCACCTGCTCCTGCTCCTCGCCATGCTCTGGGTTCTCTTCCCAGATTATCACGATCCTGTCTGAATTTTCGAACGGCAATGGTTGCAGCAGCAGCGTGTTTACCACACTGAAGACGGCGGTGTTGGCGCCGATGCCCAGGGCGAGAGTGAGGACAGCCACGATCGTGAAACCGGGGCTGCGAACCAGAACCCGGACGGCGTAACGAAAATCCTGAATGAAGTCGTGCATCAATCGCAGCCCCAAAACGTCACGGCAATCCTCAACGGTTTTATCAACGCCACCAAACTCGACCAGAGCCACTCGTCGAGCGTCCTTTTCAGACATCCCGGACTTAACGTACTGCTCGATCTGCATTTCCAGGTGGAAGCGCAGTTCCTCGTCCAATTCAGATTCAAGCTGCGACCGACGAAAAACATTCGCCACTCGCGTGCCCGCTTCCTGGAACCAATCAATCCACATACTGCCAGCCAGTTTCTCTTGTGTAGACAATCTAGGGGAGAAGGTACAAAGTCCTCTCTGAATGTCAATAGGCCACCGCGCGCAGGCGGAGCAGGGGGGTGACTACATCGCTGGCTGTCCGCTGGATCTGCGATTCAGTTTGACTTCGTCGCGTGCCAGCCTTCGCGGATTGCCGGCTTTGCCGGTGAGGTCTTCGCGGCATCAATCGTGGATGCAGACGCGGTGCCCTGAATGACCCGTTTGGAGATCAAAGGTTCGTGAGGCTGGAAGTGGGCAGGCTGCACGATTGCAGATTCGGCGGCAGGGTCGGTGGCGGTGTCAGTGTCGGTGGCGGTGTCAGTGTCAGTGTCAGTGTCGGTGGCGGTGTCAGTGTCAGTGTCAGTGTCAGTGTCAGTGTCAGTGTCAGTGTCAGTGTC
>JBLFXD010000367.1:0-7045 GCA_047611045.1 Planctomycetaceae bacterium
CCCGAGCTGATGTATGAAGAGGTGAAGACCAGCCAGCTAGTGCGCGACACGCTTGACGAACTCGGCATTTCGTATGAAAGCGGCATCGCTGAGACCGGCGTCGTGGCAACTTTGGGAACCGGCGAATCACCGTGCATCGCCTTGCGAGCTGACATGGACGCGCTTCCCATTCTGGAAGAAACCGACGTGCCGTTCCGGAGTGAAGTCGACGGGAAAATGCACGCCTGCGGCCACGATTGCCACACGGCCATGCTGCTTGGAGCGGCGAAACTGCTAAAGGAACATGAGTCGGAGTTGAAGGGGACTGTTCGCCTGCTGTTTCAACCTGCCGAAGAAGGCGGCGCCGGCGGCAAGCGAATGCGGGAGGCCGGAGTGCTTGAAAACCCCAACGTCGAACGCATCTTCGGTCTGCATGTCTGGCCGCTGTTACCAACGGGAACGATCGGGTCGCGGACGGGAACGTTCCTGGCCGCGGCCGGTGAAGTCGACATCACGATTCACGGCAAAGGCGGACACGCGGCCATGCCGCACCACTGCATTGATCCGGTCGTCACAGCGGCGAAAGTGATCACCGAACTGCAGACAATCATTTCGCGCAGCCTCGACCCGCTGGATTCAGGAGTGATCAGCATCACGACCATCCACGGCGGCGAGGCGTACAACGTTATCCCCGAAACCGTCAGGCTGACCGGAACGATCCGCGCTCTGACAATGGATCGTTTCCGCTGGCTGCAGGAACGCGTGACGTCAATGACGACTCAGGTCGCCGCCGCAAATGACTGCACGGCGACGATCACGTTCCCTGGCGAAGCCTATCCGCCGACGGTGAATGACGCCGAAGTCTGGAACACCGTGCAGGACCTGGCCGGCGAAATGCTTGGCCGCGACGCCGTCCACGAGATTCCGCCAGTGATGGGAGGAGAAGATTTCGCCTTCTACACCGAACAGGTTCCCGGCTGCTTCGTTGGTCTTGGAGTTCGCAACGAAGAATCCGGCTGCACTTACAACGTGCATCATCCCTTGTTCAAAGCGGATGAAGAGGCTTTGCCAATCGGCTCGGCGCTGCATGCCAGCTTTGCCGTGCAGGCTTTGCAGAATCTAAGCGGAGCATAAGTCAGACTGAGGCAAGAAACAACTCGGCCACAGAAACGAACACAATCAGGATTTCACTAATCATGAAGATTGAAGACGTCGACTTTTTCTATCTCGCGATGCCGGAAATTCAGGATATTGGCGACGGCAGCCAGGACACGTTGCTGGTTCGAGTTCGAGCTGATGGGCTCACTGGCTGGGGCGAGTGTGAAGCGTCGCCGTTGGTTTCGATCGCCAACTGGGTCACGCCGATGTCGCATTCCGCGTGCAAGGCTCTGCGGGATCTCGTCACAGGTCAGACCGTCGACTGTCCGGACGACATCGAAACGTTGAGTGCGCGAGTCAACGCGGGCGGACTGGACATCGCCCAAACGGACCACACGTTTTCCGGACTGGAGATTGCTCTTTGGGACTTGCTCGGCAAGCGTGAGAAGCTGCCCGTGTACCGCCTGCTCGGTTACGACCGTGCTTACCCGAAGACGCCCTACGCGTCCCAACTGTTCGGAGACACTCCCGAGGAGACGTTTGAGAAAGCTCGTGTTTCGCGGGAAGCGGGATATCGGGCCGTCAAATTCGGATGGGGCAACTACGGCAGACTGACTCCCGAACACGATCGAGATCAGGTCGCCGCCGCCCGGAAAGGACTCGGCGACGATGGCATTCTGATGATCGATGCCGGGACGGTCTGGGTTGACGATGTCGAACAGGCCAAAGCACGTCTGCCAGCACTTACCGACAACAACGTTTACTGGCTGGAAGAACCGTTCGTCGGCGATGCCGTGTCCGCTTATCGAGAACTTGCAGAAGTAAGTGACGGAGTCCGTATCGCTGGCGGCGAGGGAGCGTTCAACACTTACATGGCAAGAAACCTGATCGAGTACGGAAAGATCGATTTCGCGCAGATCGATACCGGCCGGATCGGCGGCATCGGTCCTTCGAAGGCGGTTGCTCAGTACGCGGCAGAAGTCGGCATAGAGTTTGTGAATCACACCTTCACGACGCACCTGGCGTTAAGCGCTTCGCTGGCCCCGTTCGTCGGAATCGAGAAATGGAACATCTGCGAGTACCCGGTCGAGGCCACGCCGCTGGCCACCGAACTCTACAACGATGAACTGGCTCGCGGCGACGACGGACTTGTCCGCGTGCCGGAGTCACCGGGTCTCGGCGTCGAGCCAAACGTTGAGGCAATCCGAAAGTATCTCGTGGATGTGGAGATCAAAGTCGCAGGCCGCACGATCTACTCAACGCCCGACCCGTCGTAGAGAAAGTGTGGGATAAGAAACGGCACTGGCAAATCATTCTCAGAGGCATTTTTACCAGCCACGAGAATTCGCGGTTAAGACTGAAACTCGGCTGCGGTCTGACTCCTGACGGGAATTGATCCCGGGACCTTTTTCAGGAGTGGCAGACCATGTTTCGAGACAGTGTTAGAACCGGTTTGAGGCACGTTGGCCTCGCTCTTCGTCAGCCTGAAAATTTTGCCTGGCAGTGGGAGACCAGCGAAAACCGCTACCCCGTTGGCGTCTGGGCCGCTTTGCTGGTGACAGCGATTATCGGCACCACGACTTACGGCATGACAATGGGACTGCTGGGAGGAGCCGACGACGTGCTGCGGAAAGGACTCTTCTGCACTCTGGCGGCCGGGTTGGCGTGGACGATCGCGTTACCCGCCCTGTACGTACTCAACAGTCTGGCGGGTTCCAATCTTCGAGCCAGCACGACGCTACTGGCCGCGCTGGTCACCGTCAGTTGGGGCGGGCTGGCGATGATCGCCTCGATCCCAATCAACTGGTTCTTCACGACCGCGATCCCGCATCCCGGCTTTGTGCTGGCGGTGAATCTGGTGGTCTTTGCCGGCGTCGGCATGGCGATGAGCGACGTCTTCAGCCGCGTGATGAGACGTCTCGAACCGACTCGTGAAACCGCTCCAATCTGGTGGCTCGGGCTGCTCGGCGTCACCGGGTCCGAACTCTTCTACGTCTTCGAACTGTTTCGTTTCGCTTGATCAACGCTCGCTGCTCACTCCGCAACAGCTAATTCTTCTGGAGATTCGAAAATCATGACGGCAACCACACTGAACTCAGCGATCAACCAGGTCACCGCAGACAGACCCGAACCCGAATGGCAGTCGCTGCCTTCGCTCGACGAACCCGGATTCGTCGAAGTCCAGGCCGAGCCCGAGAACCGCGAATTCGACGCTTCGGTTCCCGGTCTGGTGGAACTGATTCTGAAGAATCGGCCGAGACTCGAATGGCTGATACGGGATCGAGACTTGCAAACGGCACTCGTGCCGCGACTGTTGCTGATCTCGCTGTGCAGCTTTCTACTCTTTGGAGTTGCCATCGCTGTCACTCTCGACGCCGCCGGAGTCTGGCCTCAATTGACCGCTTTGAGCGAAGTCTTCTCGGCAGCGGACCAGGGACGTGCAGTTTCATTTCTCAAGATGGCTGCCGTCGAGGATGGAGCGTCACGATGGCTCGACGGTTCCGCATTCAAATTGCTCGGTGCCTATTCGCTGGGACTGATCGCCGCGACAGGGATCTGCCTGCCGAGCCTTTACTTCTACGGATTGCTGGCCGGCGTGCGAATGTCGATGCAGGACGTCGTGCTGCACTCTCTAAAGGCGAAGGCCACCGGAGCGATCGCCTTGATCGGAATTCTTCCGGTCTACGCCGCCATCGCGATCGGCATCGTCGTCTTGAAGGGATCCGCTCCGGCAGCAGGGCCCGGCGTTCTGCTCACCGCAGTCCTCTGGCTTGGTTTGATCCTGCCGTTTGTCGGCGGCCTGTTCGGCACGTGGTCGATGTATCGAGGCTTCATGGGACTGGCCAATACGTTGCCAACTGAGCGGCAGGCAGATCGCAAACGCTTCCTGAACCGGCTAGCTCTGTCGTGGATCGGAGTCTACACCGCCATCGCTCCGGTCATGATTTTCACTTTGTGGGAGTTCTTCGGAAGGATTGCGTAGCGCGCAACCACGAAGCGACTCTCGAAAGAATCCAACACATCCGCTCTGACCAGGAGAAGAACGATGCGACTCATTCAGCGAATCAACGCGATTCTTAATGCCAACCTCAACGACCTGCTCGAACGGTTCGAAGACCCACGAAAAATGCTCGAACATGCCGTGCGGGAAATGGAAGACACCATTCGCTCGGCTCGGGAGAACGCTGCCAGCGTTCTGGCGAGTGAGAAACTTCTCTCGCGGCAGATTACTCAGCACGAAGCGGCGGCTGAGAAGTGGCAGGATCAGGCTCGGGCAGCGGTCCAGTCCGAAGATGAAGCTGCTGCAAAGAACGCCTTGCGGCGACGTCGAGAACAACAGGCACTCGCCGTGGCCTTGCGAGATCAACGCGACGAGGCAGACGCCGTCGGTCAGCGATTGCGCCGGCAGATCGAAGCCATGCAGGCTCGGTTAAACGAAGCTCGGCGCCGACTGACGACGCTCGTCGTAAGAAATCAGGCGGCCGACGCTCGGCGACGTTTCGCAGTCGACTTCGGAGACACGTCAGATGCCAGTCAGTCGTTCTCGTTGTTCGAACGGTTCTCCGACAAAGTCGATCGACTGGAAGCCGAAGCCGATGCGTTGTTCGAACTGAGCGTTGGCGAAGAACCCGGCGACTCGTTCGACGTCGAAACTGATTCAGAGATCGACCGTGAACTGGCAGCTCTGCAGGCAGAAGCCGGCAGCTCTCATTAGACACGTTTTCGATAGATCGTCATCCGGGATTTTCGGCGACGATAATTAGCAGAGGTGGATCATGGGTTTCTCATCAACGTTGCTCTTCTATCTGACGGCAGGTGTGGGCGTTGCGGTCGCGATATGGCTGGCTGACCAGTCAGCATCGATCGTGCAACGCTGCGGAAAGTTCGCCGCTGCCGTGCTCTTCTGGCCGATGTTTCTGCCTCTGTTGCTGGGCGGAAACAACGGAGCCGCCACGACGGAGTCGGACGAGGTGACGACGCCTCAGCAGTCTGCCCCAGAAGACGAGATGACGCAGGCGGTTCGTCAGGTCGAGTCGGAACTCGAAGCGGCTTTGGCCAGTCTGGATGACTGGTCGGAAGGTGTGCTCTCGCGAGAGGTTGGACGAATCGAGGAATTGAGACTGGCCTGGCGAGCTCAGGCTGAACGGATTCGAGAACTGGATCAGTTGCTTGATTCTCCGGGTTTCAAGGAAGAGTCAGACGCGACCGACGATGCCGTTCACGACGACGCCAACTGGATTCAGTCGACGCGGACAACCAGGCAGGAGAATATCGTTCGCCTGAGAGAACTTCGCAGCCAGCTTCAGACCGACCTGATGGCGACACTCGCCTGGGTCCGTGAACTCGTGACGATGATTCATCTGGCTCGATTCAGCGGCGCACCGGCATCGCGAGCGGAAGAACTGGTCGCGCAGATTGCGGCCGCCGTCGAAGGACTTTCGGAAGTGAATTCCTGGGCCGAGAGCGATGAACCGACCGAGTCGTCACTGATCAGCGCTTCGTGAGAATCGATCCCGAAATAACTTTCCGATGTGAACCGGGAATGATTGGTTTCAGTCATTCCCGCGCAGAGTCCTGGGCTCGCGAAGGCGGGGCCGGGAACCCAGCGAATCTCACAGCGGATCGAAAACTGGGTGCCCGCCCTGTCCTTTATACATAAGTCGAGAATTCGAAATCGGCCCAACGGGCCAGCCCTGTGATAGCCCCGGACGCAGTCCGGGGTATGAATTCAGTCATTAGATCGAGCCCCAACGGGGCGGTCCTAACCTGATTTACCAGTGAGCAGGGCCGCCCCGATTGGGGCTTTGGTGTTTTTACATGATTCGATTCCCAAGGCGATGCCTTGGGCTGTCATAGAGCTGGCCCGTTGGGCCGGAGACACACGAGCGACTTATTTATAAACAACAGGTGCCCGCCTGCGCGGGCATGACGTGGTCGGAAATCGGCAACTTAACTCGTCCCATTCCGAAGTCGCGGCGAGAACGTAGGAATCATTCGATTCCCGATTTCTAATTTTCGACTCGACCACGTTCGGGAAGCACCTGAACTTGGAAACGGTCGTGCGCCGGATACAGTTGCGCCTGCTGGTTCACTTTGATTGACCTCGGGGCTCTCTGTAATGCGAATTTTCGTTCTTGCACTGCTGACCGTTCTGCCGTCCCTGGGTTTCGCTCAACAGGCATCGCCGGATGCAGCGGCGGCAAAGCTTGCTGCCACTCGGACATTCGCGGCGCAGAGCCTTGCACAGTTGCATGCCGGAAAGCTCGAAGCGGCGATGAGTTTGCTTGGCCAGGCGACCAGTCAACCACCGCGGATCCTGCTTTTGCAGGACGAGCATCTCGGACCGCCGGCCGCCGGCGTGTTTCGAACGCTTTCGCAACGGGATGCGGTCGAGCAGTTTGAACGGTGGCGAGAATGGTCGCTGCCGACAAAGGACCGGCCCTCGGTTCGGCTGCTGACGACGCTCGTTCCGCAGGACTCGCCGCCGAAAGACTTTGCACGGACGCTCGGCGAACGTCCGCGCGACAGCGCGTTCCCCATCGCCGAAGTTAACGGGATTCGAGGACTGTTCAGCAGCGGGTGGCTGTTGGTCGTCGCGGCGGAAGAAATTGGTCGTCTGCCACGACTGATCACCGAACTCGAAGCACTCGCCCAGAACAATGTGCCGAATGCGAAGTCTCTGTTGTTGCTCGCCCGGCTGATCGATTCGCGAAGTGACGCAGCGCAGCTTCTGGCGGAACTCGACACCCTCGCGAAAAAACTCGGCAGCAGAAAACAGACGCCCAACGAAAAGATCGACTCGATCGACCCGGTGCCGCTTGTCATTGCTGCGGCGGCGCTGCGTGAATCGCTGCGGCCGGTCTGCGTTCAGATCATCGAAGCCATGGAGCGGGAAACTCACAGACAGTCGGCAACCGTGATCCGGCAGTTTCTGCGGGTTGCTCTGGCGACGGCGACGCTGAAGAAT
>JBLFXD010000368.1:0-7042 GCA_047611045.1 Planctomycetaceae bacterium
AGCACCAGATTCTAACCTTGGCATGTCCGTATTCCCAAGTTCTCGCCGACCGGCAAAGCACCCTTCTGCGAAATCTGCAACTCGTTCGCTGGCAGCTCCTCAATTGAGACGACGACCGCGGCTCCAGGGGGAAACCTGAGAATACACCACTCGCTCTGAGCCGGGCCGGACGCGTTCGACTTTCGGTTTGAGCTTTTGCTTTCTGCCGAGCATCCAGGTCAGCACCAGTCCGACCACGAAGCCTCCGATGTGAGCCCACCAAGCGACTCCGCCGGCAGCACCCGAGGCAGCGGCGACGGCTCCCTGGTAAAACTGCATCAGAAACCAGAATCCCAGGAACAACGGAGCCGGCACGCTGAGCACCTGCAGAATGACCACCAGAGGAACCAGCGTCAGCACCCTCGCCCGCGGATAAAGAAACAGGTACGCGCCCATGACTCCGGCAATCGCTCCGCTGGCTCCGATCGTCGGAATCATCGACGTTGGTCCGGCCAGGTAATGAGCAACGCTCGCCGCGACTCCGCACAGCAGGTAGAAGATCAGATACCCAAAGTGGCCGTAGCGATCTTCGACGTTGTCGCCAAAGATCCACAGGAACCACATGTTCCCGAAAAAGTGCATCCAGCCGCCGTGCAGAAAAATACACGTCAACAACGTTGCCCACGCCGGTACAGCCGCCTGTGAATACGGAAGTTCGCCCTCGGTTTTGACAAGCTGAATGCCCGACGGAGTTTCAACCGGCTTCAGAAATACGGTATGTCCGGCCGCAGACGGGTGGGCAACCCGAGCCGGAATCATCCCGTACTGTTCAACAAGCGACGGCTCACCCGACTGCTGATTTACCTGCAGCAGGAACACGACCGAGCAAATGGCAATCATGAGGTAGTTGACGACCGGCGTCGTGCGCGACGGAATATTGTCTCGAAGTGGAAGCATGAAGTGTCAGCCGTTTCACGAGTTCGTTTTGCCTGTCACCGTTGAGCGGGAACCCGGAGTTTACAGCACCGAAGACTTCGTGCGAGCCGGTTGCTTTTCCTCGCAGGGATGCGAATTCTGGCGGCGCGTTTAACAGCCTGTTGACAGACGGCGGTCCGCAAACTCGGCGTGTGCCACTGGCTCTGCCAGTGTGAATTCCCCCTGCAGACGCCGGTGCCAGGCAGCACTGGCAGAGCCAGTGGCAGAGCCAGTGGCACACGTTTTCGTTGGACAGTTAGGATGTAGCATTCTTGACGCCACCAAGACGAACAGGAGAACTGCGGTGTTCCCAAAACTTACGATCGCGAGCTTGCTCACAGCGTTGCTCTTTATTCCAGGGCAGACGAGAGTCGCTGTTGCTGACTTATCCGCCAGCGAGGGACAGGCCGCCATGAAGAAAGCCGTGTCTTTCTTTCGCGAAAAAGTCTCGGCGAGCGGCGGGTATCTCTGGCAGTATTCCGGCGACCTTTCCGAACGCGAAGGCGAACGGCAGGCATCGGCCACTCAGGTCTGGACGCAACCGCCGGGAACTCCTTACGTGGGAGAGGCTCTGCTGGAAGCGTACCTCGTCAGTCAGGAAGACTATCTGCTGGAAGCCGCTCGCGACGCCGGGCACGCTCTGGCGAAAGGGCAGCTTGTCTCGGGCGGGTGGGATTATCAAATTGAATTCGATCCGAAAGAACGAAGCAGGTGGGCTTACCGAGTTGACCAGAAACCGGCTGACCGGCCACTCAGCGCAGCCGAAGAGAGAGCTCAGCGAAAGGCCAAAAACGTCACCACGCTCGATGACGACACGACTCAGGCAGCGCTGCGTTTTTTGATGAAACTCGACATCGTTCTGAAACAGCAGGACAAGCAGATTCACGAATCTGTCGAGTATGCACTGGAAGCGTTGTTAAAAGCTCAGTACCCCAACGGAGCGTGGCCTCAGAGGTACAGCGAGTTTTCGAATCCGAAGGACTATCCAGTTAAGAAAGCGTCCTATCCGGAGTCGTGGCCGAAAGAGTATCCCAAGGAGGACTACCGGAGTTTTTACACCTTCAACGACAACACGCTGGCGGACTTGATCGACACGATGTTTCTGGCCGAGCAACTCTACGACGACGCTCGTTACGGCGTCTCCGCTCGCAAGGCCGGCGACTTCATCCTGCTGGCACAGATGCCCGAACCGCAGCCGGCGTGGGCTCAGCAGTACAACGCAAAGATGCACCCGGCGTGGGCTCGACGCTTTGAACCGACTGCCGTCACGGGCGGAGAATCTCAGGGAGTCATCCGGGTTCTACTGACGCTGCATCGTCACACGCATGACGACAAGTATCTGTTTTCCATCGGCAAGGCGCTCGACTATCTGGAGAAATCCAAGCTTCCGAACGGGCAGCTCGCACGCTTCTACGAACTGGAAACGAACCGGCCGCTGTACTTCACGAAGGACTACGTCCTGACCTACGACGATTCAGACATGCCGACGCACTACGGTTTCAAGGTGGGTTCGAATCTCAACCGACTGCGAGCTGACTACGAAACAGCTTTGAAAGCTCCTCCCGGCGGCGGCCGGGTCTGGACAACGCTACGATCTCCGCCGAAACCAAACGCCAGTCTCAATCAGGATGCCAGCGAACTGGTCGAGGCTTTGGACTCGCGAGGAGCGTGGCTCGAAACTGGCGAACTCAAGGCTGACGGCAATGACGATCGCGAACGGAAAGTCATCACGACAAGAACGTTCGCGACAAATCTGCGAACACTCAGCCGCTTCGTCGGCAGTATGAAGAGACAGGCGAAGTGAGCCAATCAAGAACGTACGATCAGGGTATGTCGAGCGAAGCACTGGCGTACCACCGTGCCACAGATGGTGATTTTGAAATGGTACGCCGGCGCTTCGCTTGACATGCCCTACTCATTCCCAAACAACTCGAATTCCTCACCCCATGAATTACCAGAATGGAGCCCACGATGAGTCCTGAAGAAAAAGCCAAAGAACTAGGCATCGAATTTCCAGAAATTCCGAAGCTGTACCTCAACCTTTGCATTCGCACCGGCAACCTGCTGATGACGTCTGGCCATGTCAGCGACATCAAGGGGAAACTCGGCAAAGACCTGTCCGTCGAAGAAGGCTATGCCGCCGCGAAAGAATGCGCGATCAAGATTCTGCAGTCCGTTCACCACGAACACGGCACGCTCGACGGCCTGCGCTGTATCAAAGTCTTCGGCTGCGTGAACTCGACGCAGGACTTCACCGATCAGCATCTCGTCATCAACGGCTGCTCGGACTTCTACCACGAAATCTTCGGCAAAGACGGCGACGGCTTTCACGCCCGCAGTGCCCTTGGATTCGCGTCACTTCCGACCGGACCGGGCGTCGAAATCGAGGCAATCTTCGAGATCAAAGACGCGTAGAAACTAACCGTCTGTTTGAACCACTAATTGACACGAATAAACACGAATCTCTGCCAGTATTCGTGATTATTCGTGTTGATTAGTGGTTCGTCTGCATGAGTGTACCGACGAATTAGTGCTCACCTGGCTGTTCGAAGTTGTCGCGAAACTCGCCGTTGATGGGGCGATGATGGCCACTCCGAATCGGACGGGATCAAGCGACGCTGACGTTTGATGATCAAGTTCCAGCGGCGCGGTGAAGCGGGCGTTCGGGAATCGCAGTGCGATGCCATCTTTGTAGTCGTCATCGCCGTCGAACTTCGTCCAGACGATGACTCCGCCGCTTTGATTCAGCCTCTCATCAGTCATCCAGGGATTGATCGACTCGTCAAGGTCTGCGAAGACATTGGCCGATTGCTGACCATAAAACGCAACGTTCGATGCTTCCCACCAGGGGCCACCGATGATCGCTGGTGATTCGCCAGTCTCCTGTTGGAATAGGTTGTCAACTTTCTGCGAGAGTTGCCGGCCAGGAAAGTGAATCCTCGACGCCTTGCCGCGAACATGAGGCAAGGCTGAATTGCGTCCGGCGAAAACCAGGGCGATCAATCCCGCGCAAACGGCGCTGCGAGTCAGCGTTCGTCGAATGGTGTCGCCGTTCAGGTTCAGCTGGAGGAAGAACAGCAGAACCACGCCAGCGTACGACCACAGCGCCGTGCCCCACATCGATCGAATTCGGACTCCCAAAAGGAAACCGACGATCTCGACAAGAATGAACGGGCCGATCGCAAACCAGATGAGAAAGTCTCGATTGAAGCGGTCCTCGTCGGATTCCATCTTTCGAAACTTCCAGCGGAAGCCGATCAAGGGAACTGCCAGGATCAGCATTGGCAGGACGGCTCCGGCTTGAGCCGCCGCGAACTTCAGCGGAAGGACGACATGCGACGACCATTCGTGTTCGCTGCCCGAACGGTTCAGGAAATAGTTGACTGTTGGGAAGTCGTTGTTGAACAGCCAGAAGACGTGCGGAGCGAATACAACCAGAGCCGCGACCAGGCACGCAGCCGGCCCCGGAGTCTTCCAGCACCATCGACCGACCGGATGGATGACCGAAAACGCCGCCATCACGATCGCGAGGATTGCGGTGTCGTACTTGCTGAGCATTCCCAGGCCGAGACACACGCCAGCCAGAGTCCACGACAATAAGTGCTGGCGTTTGACGCCACGGTAGACAAACAGAAACGTCAGTGCCCACCAGACTCGCGACGTGACGTTGTTGTTGAATTCGGTCGTCGTGAAGTTGTAGTAGTAGCAGCCTTCGAGCAGAGCGACAGCCAGCAGCCCGGTCGCGTTACCGCGCATCTCTCGGCCAACCTGGAACGCTCCCCAGAAGCAGCCGAGTGTCGCCAGCTGGCAAAGGACGTAGGTCGGCCACACGTCGTTCGTACTGAAACGGCATGCGAAATCGGCGAGCCATGCCGGAAGCGGCGGATGTTTGTAATAGCCAGGTTGCCACTCGTGGCCCCAGTAGATCATCTCGAGCGTGTCGAGCGGAGCATTCGGCTGAGTCAACACAGGCAGCATCGTCCACAGCGTTGCATGGCAAAACGCGAAGATCAGAAAGCAGCGGACAGGGTGCCGCTCCAGGAAGCTCGCGGAAGTTCCCGGCTCAGAGCTCAGTGTTGCACCCATGCGACTCTTCGCCTTGCGAATTCGATAGTTTGCTCATCGGACTCGTCAAGAGTTGGTCTGGAAGCTCGACGAATCGTGTCGGCAGCCTCCGAAGTATCAACCACAACTCGGCAATCCGGAGACAACGCCAACACTCCGCTTCCGAACTGTACATAATCATTGAGGAGTTCGGCCCTGGTCTTGGCCGGAAAGATTCGGTATCGCCAGCAGAGATCGGTGAGTTCGACGGTTGCTCGCAGAAAGTCGATCTTGCGAAGCCTGGAACCTGGAATTTCGTTCCACGAGTTAAGCGGGAATTCATACAACGACTGACGGACGGACGGACCGCCGATCGACTTCAACAGTAAATCCAGTCTGGCGAGAATCTCGACGTCAAAGATCCAACGAGAGCTAAACGGTCGAGCGAGAATTGCATCCAGGATTGGGCCGGTCCGGAACATCTTCGCGCCGCAAAGCGCGTCTCGAATGCCCACGCCGACGGCCGCGGCGCTCGACGCCGAAAACAATCGTCCGGTCTGATGACGAATCGCGTCGCGGTCAATCGTGTGCCCCATCAGGGGAAGTCGCGTTCCCCAAACGACCTCGACACTCGAATGCTTCGACAGAACTTCGAGAAAGTCGGGGATCGTTTCCAACGGTGTGGCCAGGTCAGCGTCCCAGAAGGCGATTGCGGAGAACTCACGTTGGGCCGCCCACAGCATTCCCTGTCGAACCGCTTCCGCTTTGCCACGATTCTCAGCCAGCCTCAAAATGCTGACTGACGAACCGGCGTTCTTACTGACGTGTTGAGCGGTCTGAAGCGTCTGATCAGAACTGCCGTCGTCCACGAAAACGAGCTCAATTCCGTCCGTGTCACGAACGAATTCCGCAAACGCGTCGACATTCAAACGGTCGGCTTCGTTGAAACACGGAATAACGACTGCGCACGGGCCGTTTGGGCGAAAAGGCTTCATTGCTCAATCTCAGCGGTCATGTATGAAATCATCCGCGACCGCCGACTGCTGGACGTGTTTCGTAACCCGTTCTCTGGCACAGTCCGTACCTGGTCATCAAGAATTATCAGCCATCACCTTATAGGCCTGGCCGATGAAACGCGGACGAAGCTTGTCGATAAGTTTCGCCCTGTGCGAAGCCGTTGGTGGCAACGACTTTTCAATGAAGTTTGAAACGCGGTGTTTCAACTTCTTCAATAGTCGCATGTGTAAATCCCTTGCTCGACGATTCAGCACTCAGCCGGCTTTACGAGCGAAACTACGAAAAAAGCCTCTCACGGAAGACACTGGTCGAGACTTGCGGATTTTCTTGAGCAACAACGGCAACTGTGGATGAACGGGACGACGGCTCAGGTCGAGTTCGATTCCTTCCTGACGACACAACCGCAGCGCTTGCGGCATCCAGCGACCCTTCAGAATCGCCGTCTCGAAGATGTAATCGACCAGCGGGGCGTCGCTTTTCACGCCGAGAAATGGCTGAGGTAACGCTTTCGCGCGTTCAGTCCCCTTCATTTCCATATCCCATCCAGTTTCGTCGTCAACAAGCAACTTCAGCAGGACATCAGTGTCCCACCAGGCTCCCTGGAGAGAACAGCGAAACTTCGTCTCGCGACTGAGTTCACCGAGGCCAAACGGGTTTTCAAATGCCAGATCCGGATCTGGCGACCCGGCCAGTCGCACGTAACCGACTCCATTTTCCAGCGCGAAATCGTTCAGGTCGGATAGCCTCTGCATATCAACGGGATTCTGCAGGAAATAGTCCTCTTGCAGATAGATGATTGAACGCGGCCGAAGTTCTTCAAGAGCGATTCGCAGGTTCGTCGACCAACTGTGATCCTCACCGATCGCCAGGGGGTGGATTCGGTCACTCGGCCAAGTTTCGAAATTGCTCAGCAGGAAAATGGGCCAGTCGCAATCAGGCCAATATCGATCGAACAACGTAAAGAATGGCGACCATGCATCACTGTATGAATCACACGAGGAAATCAGGACGCAAGTCTTGCCGGCTA
>JBLFXD010000369.1:0-7030 GCA_047611045.1 Planctomycetaceae bacterium
GGGCTTTCGTTCGAATGCACTCAGTGCGGCAACTGCTGCACCGGTTCGCCCGGTCATGTCTGGGTGGAAGAGGACGAGATTCAGGCGATCGCTGATTATCTCGACAAGCCGATCGGCGAGATTCGTTTGATGAATACTCGGCCAGCCAGAGGTCGAGTTTCGCTCACCGAGTACGCCAACGGCGACTGCGTTTACTTTGATCCGCAGAAGCGAGGCTGCACGATCTATCCCGCTCGACCGAGGCAATGTCGAACGTGGCCGTTCTGGAATTCAAACCTCGCCAGCGAGGCCGACTGGAAGGGGATCCAGAAAGACTGCCCCGGAGTCGGGAAGGGCAACTTCGTTCCGCTGGAAGAAATCCAGATGCTGGCTTCACAGGTCGATGTTTGAAATGCGTTCGACCCAGTGCTGATTTTCAACGCAGAGGGGCAGAGATTCGCTGAGGAAAAATGCGGAGAGCAACATGACGACTCTCCGTTTTCTCTGCGAGAACTCAGCGGTCTCTACGCTCAAAAGAATCTGCAGTCACGAACTGAACTGAAGATTCAGCATCAACTGCTTGACGTCGGTCATGGCGACGCTGTCCTGCTCGATCGATTTTGACGAGCTGACAAAGACGGCTCCGTCGCGGTCTTCGGTGCCCGGATCGGGCAAGCGACCGTGGCTGCCTTTGACGATGCTTGCGTCCAGGCCGATGACGTCCATGTAGTAGCGGAAGCCGAGCAGCTTTCGTGCTAGGCGTCGGGCGACTCGCAGTTTTGGAAACTTGAGCGTCGGGTCGACGAAAAGCTCCACCGGGTCGTAACCCGGCTTGCGGTGAATGTCGACGCAGCGGGCGTAGTCCGGTGCGACGGCGTCGTCCTGCCAGAAGTAGTAGGTGAACCACGATCGTCGATCGCTGGCGACGACCAGTTCGCCGGAGCGTTCGTGATCGATGCCGAATTCAGCCTGAGCCTGACGATCGAGTACGTGCTCGACGCCGTCGACTCGTTTCAGAATTTCAGCGACGGCTTGGATGTCTTCGGGACGCCGTATGTAAATGTGAGCGAGCTGGTGATCGGAAACGGCGAACGCTCGCGACGATCCGTAGTCGAGCGTTTCCCAACCGCCGATTTCGATTCGAGTATCGAGGAAACCGTGCTCGCGCAGAATTCGGTTGATGTGAATTGGGCGGTCGACGTCGGTGATGGCGTATTCGGAAAGAACAATGACTTCCGCGCCGCGAGCTTGGGCGGCGTCGATCAGCTTGCCGGCTTCGACATCGATGGCTCGGACGTCTTTGACGATGGCTGGATCGGACGGGCCAAGCCGCTGCAGGTTGTAATCAAGGTGCGGCAGGTAGACGAGAGTGAGCGACGGGTTCTGCTTCCGCATGATTTCGACGGAGGCGTCCGCAATCCAGCGTGAGCTGGTGATGTCCGCGCCCGGTCCCCAGAACTTGAGCAGCGGGAAAACTCCGAGCTTGCTTTGCAGTTCGTCTTTCAGCTCGACCGGGTGGCTGTACGAGTCAAACAGCTTGCGGCCATCGGCGGGGTAACTCGGTCGCGGAGTGACCGACCAGTTGACGTCGGCGTACATGTTGTACCACCAGAACATCTTCGCGACGGTGTAGTCGGGATCTCGTTTTCGCGCTGCGTCGTAAACGCGTTCGCCGCTCACCAGGCGGTTGGACTGCTTCCACAGAGCGACTTCGGAGACGTCTCGAAAGTACCAGCCGTTGCCGACGATGCCGTGTTCGCTCGGGAGTGAGCCGGTCAGAATGGTGGACTGTGCTGAGCAGGTTACTGCCGGAAGTACCGTTCCCATTGGCCGGGAAAACCCGTCAGCCGCCAGCCGCGAAATGTTGGGGGTATGCTCGCCGAGCATTTCGTGAGTCAGGCCAACGACGTTGATTACAACCAGCGGACGCGTCATGGGAATGCTCAAACTGAAAGTCGATGGCTCTCGGCAGATTTCCAAAAGTCAACGTGTGCCACTGGCTTTGCCAGTGCTGAATTGCCTGGCGACTCCGATTCCGAAAAACACTGGCAGAGCCAGTGGCACACATTTTATGCAGACAATCAGAAGCCGCCGCCGCTGGCAGCTGGGCCTGACCTCTGTTGCCGAGGGGGCTCGCCGGAGACGACCAGGTTTTCCATCATCAGGTCGACTGCGCCGTAGATTTTTCGCCAGTCGCGTCGGTCGAGGATTTCTTCGTGAGGGACGACGGTCAGCAGGCAGAACTGAATCTCCTTCACATAATAACGGACCAGTCGAAACTCCATCCGAACACGTTCCTCGTTGATGGTCCGCTCGTCGTCGAGCATGATCCATTCGTAGGTTTTCCGAGGAACATACGGTGTTCCGATGGGGACTCGTGTTTCTTCATAGGACCAGCGATTCAGCGCCGTGTCCGGTTCGTAGCGAAGTTCTGCGGCGAGCGTGTTGCTGAGGTCTTCAACCAGCAACGCCGGAGTGGCGGTCGGATCAGACTGCTGATTAAGAAATCGCGGGTGGTTCGTGCAAAGAAATATCCACGCCGGCATGGATGGAGATTCACGGTCGGGAATCTCGATAAAGACTTCAGTCTGCCAGGCTCCGATTAGTCCGGGTAGCGGCTTTGATAGAAAGTTTGGCTGCCGATTGTCGTGCTGGTCTTCTTCTGTCGGGCCGGGGATTTCCTGGAAGCCTTTCGGAAGTCGCATCTGAATTCCGAGATCCTGCCAGGCGTTGCGTTCCAGGGCCGAATCAACCTGCTGTCGGTAGGCGTAGTATTTGGCGGTTTCCGCAAGCCGCTGCTCGTAGGCCTGGCTGCCGCATCCGGCGATCGCGACGACGACCATGAAGATTGCCAGCCATCCTCGTGACCGAATTCTGGAAGTTACTACTGACATTTTCGTGACCCAATCGTTGATGTGCTGGTCTTGTCGGAGTGTGCTGTTTTGTGTGCCTGTCAGATTGCTCCGACGAAATCGGGCGTTGTCTCGTGGCAACATGACGATCTTTGGCAACGGGATGTGGTCTGATCTGCACGGTCAGTTTAGTGACAGTTCGGTTCTTCCTCTACTTTCGGCGAGTGTCCAGCGAAAGATAGCGTCGAGAAGCTGGCGACCCGCAAATTCCTCTGCACAACGCAACTGACCGAACTACGGTTGGATTCACTGTGCGATGCCCCGTTCTGATCGGCGGTCAATCGCGAAGGCGATCGTTTTTAACAGGATTTACGCCATGAATGTGAATGAAAAACGTTCTCGACTTCGTCGTGGAAGTATCCTGGTCCTGGCTGCTGTTTTCATGATCTTTGTCTTGGGAATGGCGGCTTTTACGACGGACTTTGGGTATATGCAGGTCTCGAAGACTCGCCTCCGAGCCGCCGTTGACGCTGCGGCTCTGGCGGCTGTCGACGACCTGACCAATGACGAAGCGGCGATGACTCAGACGATCAATGAGCTGCTTCTGGCCAACGGCTACGACACGGCCAGTTCCGACCTGGTCGTTACGACTGAGTATGGCAACTGGGATGTGGACAATCTCGTTTTCACTGTTGGAACCGATTTCAACGCGGCCGATTCGATCCGCCTGAGCGTTGTCGATAACGGAATCCCGGCGTTCTTTGGTCCGGTGTTCGGTGAGGACGGGTACTCGGTCGGAGCCGAGACGGTGTCGACACTGGCGAGCACCATTCCACGGGACATTGTTCTGGTGCTTGACTGTTCGGGATCGATGACTGCCGGAATGTCGAACGGAAATTCGCGAATGGAAAACACAAAGGACGCTGCTACCGGGCTTGTTGATGCACTGTTGCCCGAAGATCGGATTGGGCTGGCAGTTTTCTCGTGGGTCGATCCAGCGCGCAACCGCTACGAAAAAACCGGCCATCCTGAAACACCTCTAGACTTCGACAAAGTCGATACTTTGAGCAGGATTGACGATCTCGAAGACGGCTACCACACCGGTGGGACGAACATTGCCGGCGGTTTGCGAGCGGGATTGGACGTTGTGCTGACCGATCCGAATCCTCGCCCGCCGATTTTGCTGACCGATCCGCTCCCTGAGCAGATTATCGTTCTGATGACGGACGGTCAGGCGAATCTGGCTGAACCCTATCCGGTTCCTGACGATGGCCCTACGGGAACGCTTCCACCTCTGCCTTACGCGAAGAAGCCAAAACCGGACAATAAGATTTCGATCACGAAATGGGCAAATACGACGAAGGCGCGTGGCATCAAGATTCACGTCGTCACGCTAGGGTCGAGTGCTCATGATGCGGTCATGGTTGATGCCGCGTCGCCGGATGAAGATGGAATTACGTACTACCATCACGTTGCAGACGGTGGTTCCGATGCGGAGAACCTGCTCGAAGTTTTCCGGACGATCGGAGTTGGGAACCACGGTCCCAAACTGGTCAAGTAGCTGATTGACGAAGATTTCTGCGAAGAGTGCGAACAACGCAACAGCCGAGCCGTTTCTTCAATGGAGGAGCGGCTCGGCTTTTTTCGTGTCGGGGCATGAACTCGCGGTCGTTGCAAAAATCAGCGACAGTCCGGATCCTTCACCGCGAGACCAATCTCCCAACAGCAGGCCGTTCGCGTTGAGAATTTCTTTCACGATGGCAGGAGTTGGAGTCAGGAATGGACGCTTCAGACGTGACCTTTGAATCAGTGCAGCGTGCTGCGACGACGATCGCTGGCGTCGCGCATCGAACACCGGTGATGACCTGCTCGGCGATTGACGAGCTTGCCGGGCGGCGACTCTTCTTCAAGTGCGAAAACTTCCAGAAGGTGGGCGCGTTCAAGTTTCGCGGAGCCTTCAACGCTGTCAGTCAGCTTACGGACGAAGCCGCCGCGAACGGAGTCGTGACACACAGTTCCGGGAATCACGCGCAGGCTCTGGCTTTGGCCGCGAAGATGCGAGGCGTGCCGGCTTACATCGTGATGCCGTCGACCGCTCCCGGTGTGAAGAAGGCAGCCGTCGAAGGCTACGGTGCCGAAGTGATTGTCTGCGAACCAACGCTCGCCGCTCGCGAATCGACGGCCGACGAGGTTCAGGCTCGGACCGGAGCGACGTTTATCCACCCGTACGACAACGACGACGTCATCGCCGGTCAGGGAACGGCAATGCTGGAACTGTTCGAGCAGGTCGCCGAATTGGGTGCGTCGCTCGATGCGGTCATCACTCCCGTCGGCGGAGGCGGGTTGCTGAGTGGGACATGCCTTGCCGCTCGCGGGCTGGATTCGTCGATTCGAATTTTTGCCGGAGAGCCCGCAGGAGCCGACGATGCCGCTCGGTCATTCGCGGCCGGTGAGCTGATTCCTCAAACCGGGCCGAACACCATTGCCGATGGCCTGCTGACAAGTCTCGGACAGCGAAACTGGAGCATCATCCAGCAGCACGTCGAACAGATCGTGACGGTGAGCGATGACGAAATCGTCGCGGTGATGCGCTTGCTGTGGGAGCGGGCGAAGCTTCTGGTCGAGCCGAGTTCCGCCGTCGCCCTGGCCGCAATTCTGAACGAGTGTTTTGATTCAGACGTCACCGTTCGGTCGATCGGCGTCATATTGAGCGGCGGAAACGTCGATCTGGAGCGGCTGCCGTGGATGTCGAATTCGTGATTTCGCCGATATTCCCACGGACGTCGTTAGCGGGATATACGACCCGAGGAAACTGCATTGCTGGAGTTTCTGGCCATTCTTTCACCGGTAAAATCCAGAGGACCGGTACTTATAGACGTTTCAAAGAACACGCCACGGTAATCGCTCCGGCTGTGGCCGCCGGCCGACCAGGAGACCCATCTCGAAACGGCCTGCGGGGACGTGAATAGATGTCCGTTGGTTGACCTTTCGGGCCGCACGTGCGTAGCATCGTTTCCGCTTGCAGGCTGATGGTACGCACGCTGGAGGACGTATCAGGTGTCCGTGGACACCGCAGCCATTCTGGCACGGATTCGCCGCCGTCGCGTTGCTGGTCGAACCCTTTGCCACCCAACCATCTCGGGAGCTGTTTACCGGTGTCGGTTACAATCTTCACGAATCAGGAGCAGGAAGCGCTCAGCGATAAATGGACTTGGGCCCGGTTCCTCTTTGGCCCTGCCGGAATGTTGGGAATCTGGGCACTGTGGAACCAGTGGCCTGCCGACGTGATTGGCTGGCAAATTTTCTGGACACTCTTTGCCGCCTACTGCATGTTTTGCTGGACGAGCTGTCTGCACGAAACCGTCCATCAGACGCTGACTCCGCGCCGCGAAACCAGCATCTGGCTGGGCCGAGTGATCGGAACGCTGATCTTTGTCCCGTACACGGTCTATCGCGAAAGCCACATTCGCCACCACGCCTACCTCAACAAGCCGCACGACTGGGAACTCTGGCCGTACTCGGATCCCAAAGCCTCGGTCGGCTTCCGTCGTTGCTTTGCAATGTTTGATTTATTTCTGGGCATGTTCGGGGCCATAGTGACTTACGGTCGCCTGTTCTTTCATAAGGACTCGCCGCTGACCGATCGAAAGCTGCGTCGCACCGTGTGGATGGAGTACGCGTTCTGCGTGTTGTTCTGGGGGAGCCTGTTTGCCGTGTTTACGAATACGGGGACTTGGGAAATGTTTCTTCGAGCATGGGCAATTCCGCATTTGATCACTGGCATGATCCAGTCCGGCCGAAAATTCACCGAGCACATCGGCATGTCCAGCTACGACCCGATGCTGGGAACTCGAACCGTCGTCGGCAATAACTGGTTCACGCGAGTCTGCACGTGGCTCAACTTCGACATTTTCGTGCACGGCCCACACCATCGACATCCGCGAGTGGCACATCGAACGCTCAAGGAAAAAATGAATGAGTACCTCGAGCAACAGCCGGAACTGCAGTACCCGATGTTCCGAACCTACTCGGCGGCAGTCTGGGACATGCTTCCGTTTCTCATCAAAAACCCCGGCGTCGGGATGAACGCTGGAGCGGAGGCTCCCGATGCTGAGAAGAAGGCGGCCGAGAACTTTGTCGCGGACGTAGTCGAAGAAGTGCTCTCGGACCAGGACCGCGGTCGCGTCCCGGTAACTGCC
>JBLFXD010000370.1:0-7022 GCA_047611045.1 Planctomycetaceae bacterium
ACATACGGATTGACGAATCCCGCGATCTCTTCAAGGCTCTGGTTGTTGCGGGTCGCACCCAGACGCCACGAACGAATCGTAGCCCGAATGCGATGGGCCGCCTTTTGACTCACCGCGGGGTGGCCCAGACAATCTCTTTTAGATTGTCTGGGTACCGCAGGTACAAGAGGTCTCACCCTCAGCTTTCGACGAAGCTTGAAAGCTGCGCCCCTGATCGCATCCGAAGATGAAGCATTTTGTCGCGGGTGGCTATGCCGCAAGAAGCCGGAGGTTCAGACATCATCGGCCATGACAATGAAACCTCTATTGCTGACGCACCCAGACAATCTAAAAGAGATTGTCTGGGCCACCCGCGCAACCGGTGTCGCAGAGCGACAAGAGGTAACCGACTCAAGACTGCGAGTGACCTCTTGCGGCTGCGCCGCGCTGATTGCAAGCAATCAGGGCCACCCAGAATTCGCAGTGCTTGTTCCATCCTACTGTTCAAAATCGGAAAGTTATTCCGGGACCATTCCTTAGAACAGCGGTGGGCGGCCGAGTTGGCGGCGGATGATGGCCCACTGGCCAGCGTGCATCATCCAGTGGCCACCCTGCAGGCTGAAGACGTCGCCGACGGTTGGAGCGTACGCCTGCATGGCTTCGGGGGCTGGTTTGTCGAGATCTTCATCAGACAGTCCGGCCAGCGCCTGCAGAGTCGCGGCTCGTTGATCTTCGAGCAGTTGCCGCAAGTCTGCTTTGGAATCGAATGCGTCAGGGTCATCAGACTTTGACGTTTCTTTGGAGTATCGCTCCGCGAAGCCTTCCGGGAGATCGGGCATCGATCCGGAACACACTCCGTTGACCATCTGATGCTCAGAAGAGATCAGGTGCCCCATCTGCCATTTGATGTGATTGCACTCTGCGTGAGGCCTCTGCAGCATGTCTTCGTCTGACAGATCCGCGAGATATTCCAGCGAGACGAACTTCGCGCTGTCGATTGAAAGTTTGATTGCTTCCCGTGCGTTCATAGCGTTACTTCTTTCGAGTTGCCTGGACCATTGATTCTGCAAACGCACCGATTTCCGCGAGAGCCGATGCGTCACTTTCAGCCGAGCTTCCAAGACCCTCCATCATGCGGACGATGGCCGAGCCGACGATTACGCCGTCAGCCGCGTCTCGCAAGATGTCGACCTGCTTGGGTCCCTTGATGCCGAAGCCGACAGCCAATGGGACATCCGTTTGAGTTCGCAGCCAGTTGAGTTGGTCGGTCAGTTCCGGCGGCAAGTCATCTCGAACTCCAGTCGTGCCGGCAACGGAGATGCAGTAAACGAATCCGCTGGCGGCTTTCAAAATGCTTACCGCTCGGTCTTTCGGAGTCATCGGCGAGACAAGCTGAATCAGATCCGCGCCGTTAGCTCGGACGATCTTGCCGACATCTTCGGCTTCGTCAGCGGGCAGGTCGGGGATGATGAATCCAGCAAAGCCCGCCTCGACGGCTCGCTGCACGAATTCTTCAACGCCACGCCGGAAGAGCAAGGCGTACGACGCCATCGCTACCAAAGGCGGCAGCTCTTCAGTCGGCAATGATGCGACACCGTCAAAAATGTCGCTGACGTGCAGGCCATTATTGAGAGCACGCGTGTACGACGCCTGAATCACCGGTCCGTCGGCGATCGGATCGCTGTAAGGAAACCCGACTTCGATCAGGTCGACGCCTCGGCTGCCGAGTTCGCGGATCACCGACAGCGTCGCCGCGATATCCGGATCGCCGGCCGTGATAAACGGCATGAACGCCAGATGGCCAGCCCTTTTGAGGGCGGCGAATGTCGACGCAATTCGAGTCTGCTCAGTCACGGTTTGCTGCTTTATCTGCGGTTAATGGATGCCTGACGAATTATTCATACAACTGACCGACGGGTGGACATTCTCAGCATGTACGCTGAAAGCGTTCTACCCAATAGCCTGGGGTCGCCGCGCTGCGGCGCACCCCAGGTTGTAGTGCCACGTCAATTCTTACCCTGCAAGGGTTACACAACACGATCAGACTGTGGAACGCTTTCAGCGTACTGGAATTCCGTCTTTTCATTACCTGGGGTGGCGCTGCGCTTACCCCAGGCTGTTGGGTAAAACGCCTGCGGCGTAGTAAGTTCGGTCGACGTCACATCAGTCGTTAATTGGACAATTCATTTTCGGGCCACTTCTAAGTTACCTATGAGTGAGAAAACGTCCTGGTGAGGAACTGTTCGACCGGCGACCTCGTCGGCCAGCCCCGCTTCGATCTTCTGTTGGACGTAGATTCGATCCATAACCTCGTCCCACGTACATTCGTCAGGGAGCTGATCGACAATATCTCGAAGAGATTCTTTGACTGAAGACATCGATCACCTCCGACAGTGCAAAACAGAACTAACGAACCTTGAAAATGCGACTCAGTCAAGATCCTGGCCGAGCAGGCGGGCGACTTCGTAGACGTCTTTGTCGCCTCGGCCGGAGAGGCAGACGACGATAATCTCGTCCTTCGATCGCTGCTTCGCCGCCTTGAGTGTGTGGGCGATGGCGTGTGAACTTTCGATGGCGGGCAGAATGCCTTCCAGCTTGGCCATCGTTTGCAGAGCTTCCAGAGCTTCGTCGTCCGTCACGCTGACGTATTGCACTCGACCGGTGTCTTTCCAGTAGCTGTGTTCCGGGCCGACGCCTGGGTAGTCGAGTCCGGCGGAAATCGAATGAACGTCCTGAGTCTGGCCGTCTTCGTCCTGCAGAACGTAGCTGTAGCTTCCGTGAAGAACGCCTTTATTACCGTAGGTCAGCGTGCTGGCATGATCGCCGGGTGCTGGGCCTCGACCGCCGGCTTCGACACCGGTCAGAGCGACGGACTCGTCATCGACGAAAGGGTAAAACATGCCGGCTGAGTTTGATCCGCCGCCGACACAGGCGATGACTTCGTCCGGAAGTCGGGTCTCGGTTTCGAGGCATTGCTTGCGAGCTTCGCGGCCGATGATCGCTTGGAAGTCTCGGACCATCATCGGGAATGGATGCGGGCCAACGACTGATCCGATGATGTAGTGCGTGTGCTCGACCGTCGACATCCAGTCCCGCATGGCTTCATTGATGGCGTCTCGAAGTGTGCGGGAGCCGCTGCTGACTCCGCGAACTTCGGCCCCCATCATTTTCATGTTGAAGACATTGAGCTTCTGCCGGCGGATGTCTTCTTCGCCCATATAGACGACGCAGTCGAGGCCGAATCTGGCACACGCGACGGCGGTCGCGACGCCGTGCTGTCCGGCTCCGGTTTCGGCGATGACTCGCTTCTTACCCATCCGCCGAGTCAGCAGCACCTGTCCCATCGTGTTGTTGATTTTGTGGGCGCCGGTGTGGTTGAGGTCTTCCCGCTTGAGATAAATGCGAGCACCGCCGCAGTGTTCGGTCAGTCGCTCGGCAAAATAAAGCGGGTTGGGGCGGCCAACGAAGGTTGACAGCAGCTTGTCCAGATCGGCGATAAAGTCGGGATCCTGCTGGGCCCGTTCGTACTCTTTGGTCAGTTCTTCCAAAGCGTGCATCAGCGTTTCGGGCACGAATCGCCGGCCAAATTCGCCGAATCTGCCAGACACGTCTGGGACCTGACTTGTCGCTTTTTGAGAAGCTGTTTCGGTGCTCATCGCTCTGCAAGTTTCTGTAGGCTGGAACAAGCACAGCGCAGTTCCGGCAGTTCAAACTTTTCGCCTGGCATGTGCCGGAACTGCGCTGTGCTTGTTCCAGCCTACGTAATTCTGGGGGATTCTAGACGTGGTCCGTCGCCCTCGCCAGTAGGACAGATTCCACGCGGATTTGTTCGCCGGACTGCCGGGCAGCCGGCTGATGATGACTCGTCTCGAAATCCACGGCTCAAACTCCCGTTCACCAAATTGCCGATTCTGTACGGTCCTGCTAAAACGCGTTTTCGAATGGACTCGCGCGATGAACCGCTTGGAGCGCCCGCAGATGAATCAGCTTGATCAGGATCCGGCCCGTAATTCTGAGGTCGTCTTATCACTTCCCGAAGGTGCTCCTGCGAGGCTGCCAGCCGTCCTGATGTTCGGCATGCCCGGCGTTGGAAAAGGCACTCAGGGAACATTGCTCGGCACAATGAACGGAATGTTTCACGTGTCGACGGGATCGATTTTTCGGAGTCTTGATCCCGAAAGCGCGGATGGCAAACTCGTTTTCGGGCTGATCGACCGCGGCGAGCTGGTGCCTGACGACGTGGCCGTCGCCGTCTGGATGCGATGGCTGGACGGTCAGATCGCCGAAGGAAACTGCAATCCGGTCACCGACATTCTGATCCTTGACGGAATCCCCAGACGATATCGGCAATGTGAGCTGCTTGAAGAATACGTCGACGTGCTTTCGGTCGTTCACCTGGAAGCGGCTTCTGATGAACCGATTGTCGAACGGTTACTCGGACGAGCTCAGACAGAGGGTCGAGCCGACGACGCTGACGAGCAAATCATTCGTCGCCGCTTTGAAATCTACCGCGAGATGACTCGACCGGTTCTCGACTTCTACTCGCCGGAAATTGTTCACAACATCGATCCGTTGGGAACTCAGATGGAAGTCAAGAAACGCATCCTCGAATGCGTGATCCCCGCCGTCCGGCAGTACGAGCAGGTTGGCTGAAAAGTAGGGTGGGCACCGCCCACCATGCAAAGCGACGGCGTTCCCAAACAGCAGTGTTCCCGCATTCGAATGGTGGGCAGTGCCCACCCTACCTGACTACTTTGCCGGGACTGCGCGAAGCTTGTTCCAGCCTACTTCCTACCAGGCGAGCGGTTTCTTCCAGACCTGACGGAGTTCTTCGATGGGAGATTCGATGACCGTCTGACCGCTGGTTCCGACGACCGAGCATTGATCGCTGTCGTTGACCACGCCGATTTCGACGCATGGCAAGCCGTTGAGAGTCTCGGCGAAGGCTGCGGCATTTTCTTCCGACACTTCTACAAGGAATCGAGTGTTGCTTTCAGAAAACAGCAGCACGGCATCGCTGTCGATGTCCGAAGATTCAGCAAGAGCGGCAAGATTCAGCGTGACGCCGAGGCCACCGGCAAACGCCATCTCGGCGGCTGAGACGGCGAGGCCACCTTCGCTGAGATCGTGGCAGCTTTCGACAAGGCCACCGGAAATCGCTTTGTGCATCGCTGCGAAAATCTGCGGAGCCTGATCGAGGTCGACGATCGGAACCGCTCCGCCTTCGAGACCATTCACGAGTGCAAAGTGGCTGCCGCCGAGTTCTTCGAACGTCGTCCCAACGAGGAACAGTTTGCTGCCGGCAGACTTCAGGTCCATCGTGACGGCCTGTTCGACGTTGGCGATCTGACCGAGAGCCGTGATCAGCAGCGACGATGGAATCACTACGGTTTGCTTTTCGCCGTTGTCGTCTTCGTAGGAGAATTCGTTGTTGAGACTGTCCTTGCCCGAAACGAACGGCGTTCCGAAGGCCATCGCGACGTCCTGGCAGGCGATGGCGGCTCGAACAAGCGTTCCGAGCGTTTCTTCACGTTCACAGTTTCCCCAGCAGAAGTTGTCGAGGATCGCGATCTTTGCCGGGTCCGCTCCGACGGCCACACAGTTTCGGACAGCTTCGTCGATCGCGGATGCGGCCATCCAGTACGGGTCTTCGTCGCCGAGTCGCGGGTTCATTCCGCAGCTGATGACGAGCCCGCGGTCTGATTCCAGATCCGGTCGCACGACAGCCGCGTCGGACGGTCCGTCACGGTGCACTCCGACGAGCGGTTTGACGACGCTGCCGGCCTGCACTTCGTGATCGTACTGACGAATGATCCACTCTTTGCTGCAGACATTCAGCGAGCCGAGGATCGATTTCAAGTCGTCGTCAAACCGTTCCTTTTCAGGAGCAACCAGCGGCGTTTCGGCGTCAGGTGTGTAGCTCGCCTTACGGATGACAGGCGGGCGGCCGTCGTGGAGAAACGCCATCGTCATGTCAGCGACTTCGTTGTCGTCGTACTTCAGCACGAGCCGCTCGGTGTCGGTGAAGCGACCGATGACTGCCGCTTCAACGTCTTCTGACGAGCAGAGTTTTACGAACTCGTCGACGTTGGCTTCCGGAACAGCCAGGACCATGCGTTCCTGAGCCTCGCTGATCCAGATTTCGGTGTAGTTCAAACCGGAGTATTTCAGCGGGCACTTGTCGAGCCAAACTTCGGCGCCGGTTTCTTCGCCCATTTCGCCGACAGCGCTGCTGAAACCGCCTGCGCCGCAGTCGGTGATTGCTGAATAAAGCTCTCGATCGCGGGCTTCCAGGATGACGTCCATCACCATTTTTTCGGTGATCGCGTTTCCGATCTGCACCGCCCCGGCTGACCGCATTTCGCTGTCTTCATCGAGTTCGCCGGATGAGAACGTTGCGCCGTGGATTCCGTCCCTGCCGGTTCGGCCGCCGACGGCGACGATCAGATCGCCAGGCGAAGCGTCGCCTTCGCTCTTACCGACTGGAATCATCGCGATGTTGCCGCAATAGACGAGCGGATTGCCAAGGTATCGCTCGTCGAAATAGACCGCGCCGTTGACTGTCGGGATACCCATGCGGTTTCCGTAGTCACGCACGCCAGCGACGACACCGTTCGCCACCGCTCGAGGATGCAAAACGCCGCGTGGCAGCTTGTCGTGCGGATAGTCCGGCGGGCCGAAACAGAACACGTCGGTGTTGCAGACAGGTCGCCCGCCGAGCCCTGTGCCGAGCGGATCACGAATCACGCCACCCAGGCCGGTGTTCGCTCCGCCGTAAGGTTCAAGAGCCGACGGGTGATTGTGAGTTTCGACTTTGATACAGACGCTCTGCTTATCATCGAACGTCACGATCCCGGCGTTATCTTTGAAAACGCTGACGCACCAGTCGTCGTCTCCGAGGCTTTCACGGATCGAAACGGTCGCCGCGAAGATCGTTTCCTTCAGCATGTTCTCGAACTGCCGCTGACCGTTTTCATCTTCGTAGGAAATGCGACCGGCGAGGGTCTTGTGGGAGCAGTGTTCGCTCCACGTTTGCGCGACAG